>CAUZWH010000274.1:0-4799 GCA_963583675.1 Alphaproteobacteria bacterium | reverse complement strand
TGCTCGCCCGCGATATCAACGATTAGCCTGTCGTGACCAATCCGGACCGCATCATCGTTGTCGGCGCCGGCCCGGTCGGGCTGGTCTGCGCAATGTTGTTGGCGGAGGCTGGGATCGACGTGCTGGTGATCGAACGCGGCGCAGATGTGAGCGACGACCTTCGTGCATCGACATTCCATCCACCGACGCTTGATATGTTGGCACCATCCGGCATCACGGCACAGCTCATCGATAACGGTCTGATTGCGCCAACCTGGCAAGTCAGGATGCTGGAAACCGACGACTACGCGTTATTCGATCTGGCTCTGCTGGCCGGCGAAACCCACCACCCCTATCGCGTGCAATGCGAACAGCGGAATCTGGTCCGGTTCCTGGCCGAAAAAGTGAAAGCCGCGGGCGTCACCTTCACCTTCAACACCGAACTAACCGGCCTCACTCAAGACACCGATGGGGTTATCGCAACGGTCAATTGCGATGGCGAAGACGTCGCGCTGTCAGCCCGCCATCTGATTGGCGCCGACGGCGCCAGCAGTGCCGTGCGAGAGGCAATCGCCGTGCCGTTCGAAGGCGAGATGTATCCGGAAGCAACCGTGCTTGCGACGACGTCGTTTCCTTTCGAGGACCACATCGCCGATCTTTCCTACGTCAACTATTGTTGGACCGCGCGCGGTAATTTCGCGATGTTGCGGATACCGGGCCTGTGACGCTGCAACCTTTAACTATGATCCGGTTTTTAGTCTGGAGGAGGCCGTGTCCGAAGCCAGTGTTCAGGCCCAACTCAACGATATCGTATCGATTGATGGCACCTTCGATATCGTCGACCGACGGCCCTATCGCATCCACCAACGCATCGCCCGCGACTATCGCAGCGGCCGCGTGCTGCTGGCCGGCGACGCCGCTCACCTCAATAATCTGACCGGCGGCATGGGTATGAACGGCGGTATCCACGACGCCTTCAGTTTGGCCGCAACGCTCACGTCGGTGTGGCAGGGCGCCGATCCGACCACGCTCGACCGCTACGCGCGCCAGCGCCGGCCGGTCGCCGAGCAACAGATCATCGCTCAATCCGACGAGAACCGTCGGCGTATGACCGAAAGCGATCCCGCTAAGCAGCGCAAGGAACTGGTGCGACTCCAACAGATCGCTGCCGACCCCGCGAAGGCAAAGCCGTTCCTGCTGCGCACATCGATGATTACGGGACTGCGGCAAGCCGCGGAGATCAATTAATGGCGGACACCTCTAAGCAGATTCGCGCCTTCGACGCCGACGGTCATTTTCTTGAGCGGATCGAGGATATTCTCCCCTATATCGAGGCGCCGTGGCGTGACCAGGCCGAGCTCTGGCCGGGCGATCAACCCTGGGTCATCAATCCACCGCAACCTAGGCCTTATGACTATGGCTTTAGGCTAACCCCGGCTGAGCAATTGGATATCTGGCATCGTGTGCTCGATGACCACGACATTGAGGGCGCGGCGCTGTTCTCAAGCCTCGGCGCCGCCAGCGTGTGCACGATCCAGGCGCCAGACTTCGCTGTTGCGGCGGCGCGGGCGTGCAACACCCACTTCGCCACCGATTACGCCAGCGACCGGCTCAAGCCGATGGGCGTCCTGCCGATGCGGGATCCCCAAGCCGCGGCCGCGGAACTACGGCGCGCCGCCGGTCTCGGCATCATCGGCTTTGAGGTGATGCCGATCGGCCTGCCGTTCGGTTTGGGCGACCCGTTTTACGATCCGATCTACCGCGCGGCCGAGGATCTCGATGTCACGATATGCGTGCACGGCACCCGGCTCGCCTCGCATGAGTTCGGCGCTAGCATCTTGCGCAACTTCAGCGAGGTCCACACTTACGCGTTCCCGGCCGGCGTCATTCTCCATTTCACCAGCGTCATGACTCAGGGTTTGCCGCTTCGCTTCCCGAGCCTGCGCATGGCGTTCCTCGAAATCGGCTGCACCTGGCTGCCCTACTATCTCGACCGGCTCGACGAGCACTACGAAAAACGCGGGCCAACCGATATGCCGATGCTCAGCGATCGCCCGAGCGACATGTTTCGCGGGTCACGCATCAAAGTGAGCCTCGAGGCCATCGAGTCATTGCTGCCGCAAACCGTCGAGTACGTCGGCGCCGGGCACCTCGTTTATGCGACCGACCTGCCCCACTGGGACACCGAGTTCCCGGCAAATTTGCGCGAGGTGCGCGAAACTGGCGCGCTGTCGCCCGCGGTCAAAGAACGGATTTTGTATAGCAATGCAAAAGAGTTGTTCCGGACCTAGCGGCGCCGCTCAGAGCTTTCGTTTGTCACTAATCGGTAGGGAGTCGCCATGACAGCCGCAGATGAGATCGTCGCGCTGATCGATCGAGACGAGTTAGTCGAGTTCGCGCTGGAAATCTGCAATATCGACAGTTCGGTCGGTTTTGAAACCGAGGTTGCCGAGCATCTCCATGGCTGGATGGCACGCGAGGGTTTCGCGCCACGCAAAGTCGGCATGCTGGCAGACCGGTTCAATCTGCTCGGCCGGCTGCCCGGAACCGGCGGCGGCTATAGCCTGCTGTTCAACGGCCATATGGATACCTACTCAGCGCGTGAGTTCGACGGCGTACAACTGGATCCCGGCCGCGACGAACTGCACAAGGCCTGGATCGAAGACGATCTCCTGATCGGTGATGGGATCGTCAACGACAAAGGTCCGGTGGCGGCATTTCTAATCGCCGCCAAAGCCATCAAGGCCTCCGGTCACCAACTCAAGGGCGACCTGATCCTGACGACCGTCGTGGCCGAGACCGACCATGAGTCCGCTGACGAGACGCCCGGTATCGAGGTGGGCACCAAGGAGATCGGCGCGCGCTACCTCGTCACCCATGGCGGCATCGCCGACTATGCGCTGGTGGTCGAAGGCACCGGCTTTGCACCGGTTTGGGTCGAAGCCGGCAAAGCCTGGTTCAATGTGACACTGATCTCGGAGGGACCGGCGCTCTATACGCCTTATGTGCCCGATCGAACGACGCCAGCGAAGAGTCCGAACATGCTGGTTGCCGCCTCCGCCGCGATAGAAGCGCTCGAGACCTGGGCCGCCGACTATCAGATTCGCAACACTTACAAGTGCGCCGGCGGCATCGTGATCCCAAAGGTCAATCTCGGTGCAATCCGCGGTGGCGATCCCACCCGGCCGATCCTTTCATCGCAGCTCTGCAGCCTTTACCTCGACGTGCGCACCAACCCCTATCAGGATCCGCTTCAGGTGCGCGACGAGATCAGGGCGGTGCTTGATGGCATCGGCTTGGGGCACGACGTTGACCTCTACAGCTATCGCCGGGGCTACGAAGCCGAAAACATTGACCGCCTGGCCGATGCGGTGGTGCGCTCCTACCGCGCCCACTTTGACAGCGATCCGCCACCGGTAAGCCCGCCAACCTCAAGCATGTGGCGCGACGCGAACTTCTTTAACGAGGTCGGCATTCCATCGATGAGCTTCGGCCCGCGCTCAGCCACCCACGCGGTTAAACGATCACTGACCATCGAAAGCCTCTACGAAGCCGCCTGCCTTTACGCCCGGATTGCCGTCGACATCTGCGATCAGGAAAAGGGCTGAGGTGATCGAGCGGCCAATATACTTGGCTCAGAAACCTGAGCCCCCATATTATTGGTAACAAGAGGATACTGATATGAAAACCGAGCCCCGCACCCTCATGGAAGCCATCCGCTACTTTTCGGATCTGGACGGTTCCCCAAAACTTGCTAGTGAACCTGCACTGGCCTGACGGGGGCACCGTCCCTATTGAGACAGGACCGATGTGCGCTATGTTGCCACGCGGCCCGATCTGGGAGTGCAAAGACTACGATCCCAAGCGGCGGTCCAGTTCAGAGCCCGTGTCTTTCAGAGGGCCAATTGGAAAAATGCGAAACGCCAGTTCATGACTGAAGCACCAAGGCTGTCGAAAACGACGAAAAATCACTTAGCAAGGCCGAGGCCGCCACGGTGTTGCATCGTTCCAGGTGTTCGGTACGCGGCCTCTCAGGTGCCTCACACAGTTATCTACTGGAAGAACAGGAGCGTGCTGGCACAGGCGGTTTCGGCACTCATTACCCAAGAATATTAACCTTGAGCCGGCGCGAGGTTTCGACCCCGCGCCACTCTAAGGGGTTAGCGATGACAGACGAAGATACAGCGGCGGCGGATGCGCCCGAAATGCCCACCCCGAAGGAGAAGCGGGGCGAAAAGACCGCCAAGAAAAGGGCCAAAGGCGGGAGAGAACTGTCCACTATTGCATTTTCCTACATGGACCTAGAAGCAGCGATCTCCATCGCCTTAGGCATCTTCCAAGGTGGCGGCGTGCCCCTGAGCCGTGACCAGCTTGCGGGTATGTTGAGCCTGTCGCTCGGCAGTGGAAACTTCGTTACGAAGGTCGCGACCGCGCGTATGTTTGGGCTCGTCAACTTCGTGCAGAGCAAGTACGAACTGACCGATTTGGGCTTTTCCATCCTTGACTCAGATGAGAAACGCCATCGAAAGGCGCGGGCCGACGCATTCCTGACCGTACCGCTTTACAAACGAGCGTACGAAGAGTTTTGCGGCAGGCAGTTGCCGCCCCGCCCGCATGGCTTGGAGCAGGCGTTCCTAAAGTTTGGCGTCGCCCCCAAACAGGGAAAGAGAGCGCGTCTAGCATTTGATAAATCAGCCGCGCGGCAGGGTATTTCCCAAACGGCATGGACCGGTTGATTGAGCCGGTTATTGGTGTTCCGTCAGGGGCCTTCGAGAGGGAGGACGAGGACGAGCAGGACGATGAGCCAGAGCGGACCGTCC
>CAUZWH010000273.1:0-4814 GCA_963583675.1 Alphaproteobacteria bacterium | reverse complement strand
CCTCGCGCCAGAGAGTCATTCTCAGCCTGAACGGGCCGTTGCCGCAGCCATCGTCGTCGATGTAGTCCTCGAACGTTTGCGGCTCCTCCGGCAAGTTTTGAACAATCAGCTTGCGCATGGCGCGGTTAGTGCGCTCGAGCAGCGCATCGCAGGCTTGTTTGTAGGTGTCTTTGCCGAAGCGTTTGCAAATCTCGATGACGCGTTTTTCGCCCGTTCTGCAACCGGCAATGATGGCCATGAGATCGCTATAGTTCATTTCCGGCGTGCGCGTGTTGTTCATGATGATGCTTAGCGCCGCCTGATTGATTTCGCCGTTCTCGTAGATCTTGATCGGCGGAATCCGTAGACCTTCAGCGAAGATCGATGTGGCCGATGTCGGCATGCTGCACGGTACCGAGCCGCCGCAATCCATCATGTGGCCAAACATCGAGCTAAAGCCGATCAGATCGTCCTCGAAGAATATCGGGACCAGCACCAGCCAATCATTGATGTGACTTATCGAGCCGCCACACAAATAGGGATCGTTGTTGAGAATGACGTCGCCCGGCGCGACGGTCATGTTCTGTTCCTTCAGCATCTCGACGACGTAGGAACCGAACTGGCCAACAATCATACGTCCCTTGGCATCGGTAATCATCGGGAACTCGTCGTGCTGCTCGCGAATCACCGGCGACATGGCCGACCGGAACAGCACCGCGTCCATTTCGTAGCGCGCATTCCGCAACGCATTTTCGATGATGTCCAACGAGATCGTATCGAGCTTCTGCGAGGGGGCGCGGCGCTCATTTGGCGCAGGCTCCGGTGCTTCGCCACGTTGGGGCCGGGAATGTAGGCCCGGTGCTGACCGCGCTTTGATCGTTGCGCCGCCATTGGCCCCATTGCCCCTTTGGCTCCCGTTGCCGAACTGGGCGGCACATTTGGTTAGCGCGTCGTCGGTCGCACGTTGCAGCGCGCGGCCTTCATCGCCATTGGCGCGGGCCGAGCCGAACTGCATCTTCGATGCGCCGTCGACCGTGAGTTTGCACAGCACCGTGACCAGACCACGCTCGATTTTGTGTTCAACCACCTCGGATGACCAACCCGATCCGAAACGATCATCCAGCATCTGGAAGACATCGCGGGCGCTGGCATCGGCTTGGGCACGAAGACTGGCCGATTCGAGGTCCTCAAGAGTTGCCGGCCTATGGGTGGTGTTCACCAAGCCCACATCGCCCATTTGGCTGGCAAATATTTTGTCGAACTGCTCTTTGTTTGCCTTAAGCAGATCGTCGAGCGAAACCGACTTACCGTGTGGATTGACATCGACCATGAGTAACCTCCTAAACGCGCCCGCCTACCGGATTGATCAAAACATTAAGATACTCATCGACTTCGCCGACGTGGCCGGGGTGCACGACCGTCGTTGAATCTTTCTGGGTAATAATGGCGGGACCGGGGACTTGGTTACCCGACTTCAACTCGGCGCGATCGTAAACGTTGGCAGCCACAAAATTACCCTCGAAAGACGTCCGATGTTGGCCAACAATCGCTTTGGCGGCGTCACTGCCCTCTTTTTCGAACTTTGGAAATTCCACCTTAATCACGCGTCCGGTCCCCACCGAGCGCAGGTTAACCAATTCCACGGGCGTTTCGAGCTTGAAGCCATAAATCCGCTCGTGAGCGATGCCAAACCGGCCAGCCAGGTCCCGCAAACCGCCATTGCTCATGGCCTCGGGGTTTACCTCAAGTGAAAACTCATAGCCCTGCCGAAAGTATCGTACGTCCGCTTCGAAGTGCAATTCCTGGCTTGCTTCTTCAATACCTTCTTCGCGCAACCAAACTTTGGCATCGCGCCCGAGGCGCGAGAGAATCTCACTCACTTCGCCCGATTGCGCGTCTTCGATGTTGCGGATAAAGGTCTGGGCAAATTCGTTTTTGACGTCCGAATAGAGGAAACCGAGGGCCGACAAGACTCCCGGTGTGGGCGGCACGATAACCGGATAGCAACCGGCAAGCATGGCAATGGCGTTGCCGTGTAAAGGACCCGCACCACCGAACGCAACCAAGGCGAAATCACGCGGATCGAGCCCCTTCTGAACGGTAACCAGGCGTAGGGCGCCGAACATGTTCTCGTTGACGATATCGAGAATGCCCTGGGCGGCTTGATTGACATCCAACCCCAGCACGCCGGCAACTCGCGAAACCGCGGTTTCGGCGGCATTGACGTCGAGCATCATCTCACCGCCCAACAGGTTCGGCGGCAGGCGGCCAAGCACCACATTGGCATCTGTTACCGTCGGTTTTTCACCCCCGCGGCCGTAACAGGCCGGGCCCGGCACGGCTCCTGCACTTTCCGGTCCGACCCGCAACGCCTTGGTCATGGGAACGTGGGCGATCGATCCGCCACCGGCGCCGACGCTGTGCACATCGACCGAGGGGATCTTGATCGGATAGTAGCCGAGGGTGGTTTGCCGCGAGATATTGGGTGTTCCGTCCTGGATCACCGATACGTCGGTCGACGTGCCACCCATGTCAAAACCGATGGCATTGGGATGGCCGGCGAGATTCGCGAGAAACGCCGCGCCCGAGACACCGCCGGCGGGACCCGACATCATGGTGTGGACAGGCGATTCGGACGCTCTCGCCACGCTCATCAGGCCACCGTCCGAGCGTACAATGTGAACGTGGGGCGAAAACTGAACGCTTTGAAGTTTATCTTCGAGGTTCTTCAGGTAGCGCCGCATGCTGGGCCCGACATAGGCGTTCATTACGGTAACCAACGTGCGCTCATATTCACGGAACTCGGGCAGGATTTCCGACGACAGCGACACCGGCACGTCGGGACCGATCTCTTCAACCAACGCCCTAAGGCGCTTTTCGTGGGTTGGGTTGGCGTAGGAATGGAGCAGCGAAATCGTTACCGACTCGACCCCCAGCTCGACCAGTTCGCGAACCGCATCGCGCGCGGAAGCTTCGTCCAGGGGTTTGATGATGTCACCGTGCGCGTTGATGCGTTCGGAGATACCGCGCGTTAGTTCGAGATCAGCCAGCGGATCGGGCTTCTCCATGATGATCCACCCCGCGAGCGGACCCGGGGTTTGTGAACGCGCCATATGCAGGATCTGCTCGAAGTTTTCGGTAACCAGCAGACCGACCTTGGCCCCTTTTTCCTCGAGCACGATGTTTGTCGATACCGTCGTGCCGTGCAGGAGTACCTGAATATCGCTCGCCGCGATGCCCGACTGGGCGATCATCTTCTGGACCCCGGTCAGAATTCCGATCGACTGGTCCTCGGGCGTTGACGGCGTTTTTAGCAGTTGGACCTGCCTCGTCGTCTCATCAAACAGCAAGAGATCGGTGAAGGTCCCACCCACATCGATCCCAAGGCGACTAGCCATACTTCCTCCTCGCTACCCCCCGAACTATTCACTCATCGTTATTGGGGGTACTCGCCGCTCTCACGCATCCCGTCACGATAGTTGCATGAGCCCGAACAGTGCCCCAATAGTTCTCTCGTGGCACCCGGCGGTCAACCCCTGCAACGGGCTCAACAGGTGCGTTTCTAACGCGACTGCGGCATTCTGGCTAACAGAATTGACGCCGACAATCGCCAACCGCGAGGGATTTGAAACGACCGAACTTTCCTATACGATCCGACCGCGCTCACACCCTTAAATTACGGCATCATTCGATGGCAAAAGAATCCGTCAATTGGCAGCGGCCTCGTCCTTGGATCGTTCTTGTTGGGCTCATCACCCTGTTGATATTCCTATATTTTTATCAACCCTTTGAAGAATACGTCTCGCAGGGGCTGCGCCATATCCGAAGCGACAATATTATCTTTTGGTTTGCCTCGCTGGTTGGTGTGTTCGGCTATGGCATCGCCCACTGGCAGACCTTTCGGCGCAATGTGTGGCGATCGGCGGGCGATCTCGATGCCGAGACGCTGGTATTCGAATCCCTCCAGGTCTCGATCCTGATCGCAGTGATCATATGCGCGGGCGCTACGCTTCAAGCGACCGTGATGCTCAGCGAACACCTGATTCAAGGCGGCGCAATCATTGACTCGTTCTTCGGCGACCGCTTGCTCTCGATCATCCTGTTGGTAATTCTGGCGGTGCTGTTCTATTTGCTCCACCACGTAGTGCGCGCATTCCGCCACGGATGGCAATATCGTAGCCAACCTCCGCGATCGACGACCTAGACTGGCGCGCGTTTCAATCGATAAAAGCCGAGCTGACGTTCGTAGGCGAGTCGCTCGCCGTGCTGCGTGAAGCCGAGTTTAGCGATAACGCTCTGCGAGCGGCGGTTCTCCGGATGAATGACCGCGACCACTTCATCTAACCCCAAAGTATTGAACGCGTAGCCGAGGCACGCCTGTCCCGCTTCTGTCGCATACCCATGCCCCCGGGCCTCGGGTGCAAAGCAATAGCCTAGTTCGATTTCCGGGTAACCCAGCAGCGGACGCAAACACACCCAGCCAAGAAAACGATAGGGGTCTGTCGCGGCGAAGACGCTCCAGTAGCCGAATTCCTCACCAAATTTGCGATGGATCTTGCGGCGGAGTTCTTCGCGTTTTTGTTCTTCATTGCGCGGCTTACCGTCGCTCATGAAGCGGACTACCTGAGGTTCGTCTTCCATGTCTATAAGGGCCGGAAGATCTACCTCAGTTCGTTCACGCAAACGCAAACGCTCAGTCCGCAACTGGGGCAACGCAGACCCTGCCATGCCTATGCGGTGGCGTGCGTGTAGGGGGCTAAAGTCGCTGCATCGGCCCCCGGATTGGCTAGTCGATTAAACACGGCCAGCGAGCTTTCAATCTCCGCGCGCAAAAT
>CAUZWH010000272.1:0-4817 GCA_963583675.1 Alphaproteobacteria bacterium | reverse complement strand
TAGCGCAGGTGCTAATTATTGATACCCAGGACCGGAGATCGCTGTCGATGCATGAAAATGCGCGGATACGCTTGTCTACCGGCGTGACGCGGGCGTACTACCGCGTGGTCACGTTTTGTGATCGAATCGGGCGAATCCTCGGCAGTCTTCGGGCAGCGGAGATCAAAAGCAGGTAGGAAAATCGATGACTAAGTCCAAATTCCGCCAAGCGTTGGAAGCGGCCGTGCTCGAACGCCATTGTGCCAACCACCCGATGACCGAGAAATGGGCCAAGGGCGAGCTTGGCCGCGCCGCAATGATGGGCTGGGGCGTCGAGCACTACCACTGGGTCAACAACTACCACATCGTGAATTTCACAATTGCGGCGAAGGCGCCGCGCGATGTTATCGAGATGCAGTTGGAAAACTTTCGCGAGGAAGCCGACGACGATAAGCCGCATATTGAGATCGTGTTGAAATTCGCAGCCGCCAATGGCGCCGATGTCGATAAAGTACGCCAGGGGCGCGGCCTACCGACCACGCAGGCTTGGCGCAACTGGTTGCTCGAGACGGCGCGCAATAACCATTGGGTCGCTGGGGTGGCGTCAACCACCATCGGCACCGAATCGCAATCGCCGATGCTCTACAACAAGGTGTTGCCGGCGTTGCGCGAGATCTACAAGTTCGACGAGGACGCCATCGAGCATTTTTCACTGCACGTGGACGCCGATACCGAACACGGCGATGCCGGCTTCGATGTGCTCGAGAAGCACTGTACGACCAGCGAGTTGAAGGACATGGCGATCCACTTCGCACGCGAAAGCGCGCAAATGCGGTGGTTCTACTTCGACGGCATCCACCTGCATTACGAAACCGGTTATCCGCTGACCGCCGACACCGACCGGCACTGACGCGCTAAGCAACGAAGGGTATTTCCGGTGCTGGTGTTGAACGCTGCAGACGTCGAAGCGTGCATCGATATGGCGCGCGCGATCGAGGCCTCGGCCACCGCGTTGGCGATGCTGGTCGAAGGCCGGGCCGAGGTTCCGGTGCGCCATCATATTGGGCTAGGCCACGACGATCCCTCGGTCGCGCTCTTCATGCCCGGGTTCCTGCCTGATCTTGGCGTGCTCGGATTGAAGATGGCAGCGTTGATCGGCGCCAACCCCGGTCGCGGATTGCCAACCACGCCCTGCGTGATGGGGCTGATTGACCCCGATACCGGGTTCTTCGAGGCCCTGATCGAATCGACATGGTTGACCAATGTCAAAACCGGCGGCGGGACCGGCGTTGCGACCAACTTGCTGGCCCGCCCGGACGCATCGACCTATGCCGTGCTCGGCGCCGGCAGCATCGCCTATCACCAGGTCGAGGGGGTGCTGACCGTACGGCCATCGATAGCCCGGGTTTTGTTGTGGAACCGAAGCCGGGGCCGGGCCGAGGCGTTGTGCGCGACGCTGCGGGCCGACTTCGGCGACCGCGCGGCATTTGAAGTTTGCGACGATGCGGCCGTGGCGGTGGGCGAGGCGGATATCGCCACGGCCTGCACATCGTCAAGCCAACCGGTGGTGCTCGGTGCTTGGGTCAAACCGGGAACCCACGTCAATCTGGTTGGCGCCCATGGTTCGGAGATGCGCGAGGGTGACGACGCCTTGCTGGCCAAGGCATCGATCGCCGCGGTCGACAAGATAGAGGGCGCCCGGGTTAGCGGCGACCTTGCGATGGCGATCGCCACCGGCGTTTGCAGCGTTGACGACTTTGTCGATATCGGCAGCATTGTTCTGGGCAACGATCGGGGGCGTGAATCGCGAGACGAGATAACGTGGTACAAATCGGTCGGCAATGCGGCACAGGATCTGGTAACCGCAAAATACGTCCTCGACGAAGCGAAAAAGCGGGGACTTGGACAAACAGTCGAGCTTAATCCGGCTGAAACCGGGGTTTAGGCCTGTAAGGCCTTTTGGGGAGGACGAAGATCGCGATGGATGCACAAGTACGCGAACAGTTGGGGACGTGGATCGAGGAGCTTCGCAAGGTGGGGAGCTTCGAAGGCGGTGGGTTGTGGCGCACTCCGTTCACCGATGATGATCTGCGGGCCAAGGAAATACTGGCTGGCTGGATGACAGAGAACGGGCTGACTGCGACCTACGACAATGGCGGCAACGTCACCGGGAGCCTCGCCGGGACGGGAAGCGATGGGGCGATCCTGACCGGCAGTCATCTGGACTCGGTCAAATCGGGCGGCTACCTCGACGGTACGCTTGGAATTCTCGCCGGTCTGGCAGTAGCGGCGGGACTTCAGCGCGAACGTGGCCAGCCTAAACGCTCGATCGATGTGGTCGCACTGTGCGGCGAAGAGCAGAGCCGGTTCCGCTTGCCGTTCATCGGCACCAAGGCGATCCTCGGCACGCTAACGACCGCTGAGCTGGAGTCGGTGAAAGACGATGAGGGCATATCGGTTGCCGCGGCGATGAAGCAAGCTGGGCTCGACCCGACTGAGCTCGAGTCAGCCAAGCGCGACGACATCGCCTATTTCTTTGAACTGCATATTGAGCAGGGACCCGTGCTCGAGGCCAAGGGCTTGCAGGCCGGAATCGTTACCGACATCGTCGGCATTACCCAAAAGGCCTATACGTTCCTCGGCGATGCCGACCACGGTGGCACCACGCCGATGACGATGCGCCACGATGCTCTGCGCGGCGCGGTACGCGTGATCAACGAAGTGCCGGCGATCTGCCAGCGCGCCGGTGATGCCTGCGTGGCGACGGTGGGAATCGTCAACGCCAAACCGGGCGGCCCGAGCAGCGTTCCGGCGGAATTCCACTTCACGCTCGACGTGCGCGACCGGAGCGCGGAGGTGCGTCGGAAGATCCTCGACGAAGTCCATGCGCTGGTCGAGACCGTCGTCGCCGAGGACGATCTCAGTTTTACGCAAGAAGTTCACAACGAGATAGCGCCGACGCCGATGGACCCGGGGCTGGTCGATCTCTTCGATGAGGCCGCGGAGGCCGCCGGTGTTACCCATCAGCGCATGCACAGCGGCGCCGGCCATGACGCCATGGTGTTCGCCAAAGTGGTGCCGACGGCGATGCTGTTTGTGCCGAGCAAGGGCGGCAAGAGCCACACGCCCAAGGAATTCACCGCGCTCGACGACATCATGCCGGGGATCGACATCATGTACCGCGGCTTCGAGCGCCTGGCATACGACTGAGGACGGCGGACCCATGGCAAGCTATGACATCGTCATTACCGGCGGCCGCGTCGTTACGCCGGACGGTATCCAACAGGTCAGCATCGGTGTGCGGGATGGTAAGTTTGCCGCGATCGGTGAGTTAAGCGCGAAAGACGCAACGCGAACGATCGCCGCCGAGGGTCGGCTGGTGTTGCCGGGCGTGGTCGATTCGCACGTCCACGTGCGCGATCCCGGCTACACCCACAAGGAGGATTTTGCATCGTGCTCAGCTGCCGCAGCCGCGGCCGGCATCACCACGATAATGTGCATGCCGAACACCGATCCTTTGCTTGATTCGGCAGCTGGGTTCCACGCGACGGTCGACGCGGCTAAGAAATCGATCGTCGATTTCAGCCTCCAGGGGTTGGCGACACCGCGCAATCTCGATGCTGTTCCTGCGCTCAAGGAACTCGGCGTGGTGACGTTCGAGGTTTTCCTGGCGGGACCCGAATCACTGATCAGTGGAACCCGAACGGAACAACATGCGGTGTTTCAAGCGGTGGCCGGTGTCGACGGCATTGCCGGTGTTTATCCGGATGATCCGCCCGCCAATGCGGTGCTCGATAAGGTTGGGTCGGGCACGCCGGACGACCTGGTGCGGTCGCATCCGCCCGAACTCGAAATCGGTTCGTTGCTGCCGGCGGTGGCGATGGCGGCAGCCGCGGGTTGTCGGGTCCACTATCGGCAGATGAGCAGCGCCTTATCGGCACGGGTGGCGGCTTGGATCCGCGCCCACACGATGCCGGGCCGGTTCACGACCGAAGTAACGCCGCATCATTTAACGCTGACGACCGACGATTTTCGCGAAGCTGGCCCGGCCGGCTACATCATGCCGCCGCTTCGGAGCCGCGACGACGTCGAGGCGTTATGGCACGCACTCGGCGATGGCGTTGTCGATACGATCGGCACCGACCATGCGCCGCATGCCTGGGTCGAGAAAATAGCGGGCGATGGCGATCTGCGCCGGGCGATGCCGGGCTTCCCGGGTGTCGAGACCTTCTTGCCAGCTATATTTACGGCCTTTGTCAAACGCGGCTACGCGGTGACGGATTTCGTCAACTTCACAACCGCCAATCCCGCCCGGCTGTTTGGGCTTTATCCCCGCAAGGGCGCCATCGCCGTTGGCAGCGACGCCGACATCGCGATCGTCGATGACTCCGATACCTGGACGATCGATCCATCGACGTTTCGCTCAAAGGCCCAATATTCGCCCTATGCCGGCCATGAAGTCAGCGCCCACGTCGATCTCACGATGGTGCGCGGCAAGGTGGTTTTTGAAAACGGCGAGGTCGTGGGTGGCGCCGGTGACGGATGTTTGCAAACGCCTTTTGGTTAAAGCGTTTCACGATCAGACCTAAATCGACAGGGGAGAACTTAACCGATGATCGGATGGCGTGGCATGGCGGGCCTGATCGTACCGGCCAATAACGGGGTGGTTTTGCCGGAAATCTATCGCGCGCTTCCCGAGGGCGTCACTGCCTATGAAACGCGGATGCGGGCCGGCGCGCATGTTACCAGCGAGGCCGTCAACAAGATGGTCACCGAAGCGCTCGGTGCCGGTGAGATGCTCGCAGAAGCGGGCGTCGACATGATCAGCTATTGCTGCA
>CAUZWH010000271.1:0-4835 GCA_963583675.1 Alphaproteobacteria bacterium | reverse complement strand
CCGTGGTCATGTTGGCTGGCCTGTTCCAGATCGGCTTCGGCGTCGCGCGAATCGGGCGCTACATCAACTTCGTACCGTTCCCCGTGATTTCCGGGTTCATGAGCGGCATCGGCGTAATCATTATCGTCCTCCAGTTGGCGCCGTTGATTGGCCAGAGCACGCCGCCGGGCGGTGTGTTGATCGTGGCGGCCGCGCTACCCGGCCTTGTTCAAACCACGGTGGCCGACGCGATCATTGTCGGGCTGGTGGCGCTCGCGATTGTCTTTCTAACGCCTGGACGGATCGCCCGCATCGTGCCGCCGCCGCTGATCGCATTGACCGCCGGCACGTTGCTCGTCGCTTGTTTCCTAGGCGGCGCGCCGGTACTCGGTGACATCCCCAGCGGCTTTCCCGAGCTTCAAGCGCCGGAAATCGATATTCACCTGCTTTCCGAGATCGTCGGTGCGTCCCTCGTACTGGCGCTGCTCGGTTCGATCGACAGCTTGCTGACCTCCCTCATCGCCGACAACGTGACCCAGACCCACCACAATTCCGACCGCGAGCTCATCGGTCAGGGCATCGGCAATTTTTTCGCTGGCCTGTTCGGTGCGATCCCGGGGGCCGGTGCGACGATGCGCACTGTCGTGAACGTACGTGCCGGCGGGCGAACGCCAATTTCGGGCGCCCTGCACGCGCTGGTACTGCTTGCGATCGTTCTGGGTCTGGGGCCGCTCGCCAGTCACATACCCCACGCCGTGCTCGCCGGAATCCTGATGAAAGTCGGTATCGACATCATCGATTGGGACTATCTGCGGCGCGCCCGCAACGCACCGCGCGCCGGGCTGCTTTTCATGGCGGTGGTGCTGTTATTGACGGTGCTGGTCAACCTTATCGTCGCGGTCGGGGTTGGTATCGTCCTGGCAAGCCTGCTTTTCGTTAAGCGCATGTCCGACCTGCAGCTCGCCAATATTCGCGAGATCAACAGCGCTACGCCCCACGATGTCCCGCTTGGCGAAGAAGAAAGAGCGCTCCTCGACGAACTCGGTAGCCGCGTCGTTCTCTATCATCTGAGCGGCCCTTTTACGTTCGGCGCCGCCAAGGAGATGGCCAAGCGCATGAGCGAGGCGGATCGGTACGATATATTGATCCTCGACTTAACCAGCGTGCCGATGATCGACAGCAGTGCATCCATGGCGATCGAGGACGTCGTCAAGCTCAGCCAACATCGTGGCCATCCGGTTTATCTGGTGGGCCTCTCCGATCGCGTTACGCGGGTGCTCCAAAAAATAGGCGTGCTTTCCCTGGTGGGGCCGGAACACCAATTCGTCTCTATGCTTGAGTCGTTACGAGCCGCGGCAAACGAGCTCGATACTCCCCAAGTCTGATTTGGTGGCGTCTACCAAACAAAGCCCAAGGGGAAACCGAGAAGGGGAACCTAGACCTGAAAGGGACAGCTCCGAGTTAGTGCACCGAGTACTGAGTAGGTAGATCTATTTGAGCATCAACACGACCAACAAATGTACGCAGATAGGATTTCGCGAACGTCGCGTTTGGGTCAAAAAGTTACCTAAATCGGTGCTCACCCAATACGTCCGGTCGTGTCCTGATTCCAGACATTAATCGGTGAAAAGCGGACGTTCTCAATCCGGAGGTCACCTTCTGGCCCTGTCGGACCCCTCTTTCCGCACCGCCGTGTAACCGAGATGGAACCCCGGGCATTTTCGGCAGATTTCGTTCCCGCCTCGTTCATTCGAATTTCGCGCGAGGAATCGGCCCGAAAGCCGCTGTTTTCCGCCGTTCTGTACTGTCGGGGGTTTTGGGGCGAGCGAGGGGAATTGAACCCCCGACCTCTAGATCCTCAATCTCGCGCTCTAACCAACTGAGCTAGTCGTAGGCTCGAACCTGCGACCTGCGGATTAGAAGTCCAGTATCGAGCGGCTGGAGCCGCGGCGAGCCTTTTTTCAAAACGGAATATCGTCGTTGGGATCAGGACCGCGTGTCGAGCGAACGTCGTTCACCAGCGAGCCGGCGAACAATTTCTTCACCTCCCGAACCTCGCGTTGGTGCAAGACCGGCAATCGTTATCGGCTGGCGAGCGAGCGGGAATGGGAGTATGCGGCGCGCGCTGGAACGACAACGGCGCGTTACTTGCCCCACATGGGAGTGGCAGCGGCCGAATTAACGACTTCTGGGAAGAACACGCCTGCAAGATGATTGAGATTTATGAATCCTACGGCGGGACTTTCGGGCTTGGACGCCGAAATCATGACCATAACAATGTGGGATCACCCTTCTTGAACTTTGCTTTAGCCATAAACGAAGCACTGCCCAAGGAGTTCCGTCGGGTAGGCACAGGGCCGGAATACGCCAGGGCAATTCGGCGGGCTCACCAGAACGCAAAAAGTCGATAGACTGAATTAATGCGCACCCTCCTCGCCGCCCTGACCGCACTCATGTTGTTTGCCACGCCTGTGGTGGCGGGGGATTGGGAGGATGGGGGCGCCGCTTTCAATGCGAGCAATTACGAGAAAGCCTTTCGACTCCTAAAGCCGTTTGCCGAGCAGGGGCATGCGGCAGTTCAGGCCATCCTCGGTTATATGTACACCACCGGCAATGGTGTCCCCAAGGACGACGCCAAAGCGGTCTACTGGTATCTCAAGGCCGCCGAGCAGGGGAATGCGAAGGCGCAGGCCAACTTCGGTGGGTTGTACGGCCAAGGCGTAGGCGTCCCCAAGGACGCCGCCAAAGAGGTTTACTGGTACCGCAAGGCCGCCGAGCAAGGGGTTGCGCAGGCGCAGGGTAACCTCGGTGCGATGTACCACAATGGCGTAGGCGTGCCCGAGGACTATGTGCAAGCCTATGCATGGTCGAGCATTGCCGCCGCGCAGGGGCGGGGAATGGCCAAGGAGAACAAGGGCGAGGTCAAGAAAGTGATGACCCGCGAGCAGATCGCCAAGGGTCAGGAACTAGCAGCCGAGTACTGGAAAAAGTACGTCCTGCCGTTCCAGGAGAACTAGCCACATATCAGCTTAACTTTAATTTGCGAAACTTTAATCTATCCGGCCGTGTTGTAAGCGAGACCGGCGCCAGCAGCGACCACTAGTCCAATGCCCAGCCATTGGATCGCCGGGATACGCTCGCGCAGGAAAATCCGCGCCAGGATGACGACGATGATAGCAACCGGTGCGGCGCCTACCGAGGCGAGCGGGGCGCCATTGCCGACGCTGCCCTCGAATATCGCGATCATCCCGGCGGTGTCGAGAAAGCCCTGCGCGACCAGCGCTGGCCACCAGCGCATCGGCATGTTCACCCGAGTCCGCGTCGCCAGCATGAAGCCGCCGAGAATAAAAAAGCTTATCCCGCGCCCGACCCAGGCGACCTGTAGCGCGCCGTAGACTGGCACGGCCTCGCGCGCCATGTACAACGAACAGGCGAATAAGATCGCGGCGCCGAGCCCGTAGATCACGGTCAGTGCGATGCCGCTTTCGCCGGGCCGCAGGCCGGATTCACGATGGCCCGATCGGGCCACGATCAACACCCCGGCCATGATTCCCGCCATCCCAATCAACTGGACCGCCGTTGGCACGATGCCGAGCAACAATCCGCCGGCGACCACGAATGCCGGTGAACTCGCCACCACCGGCGAAGCGATCGATACCGGCCCGCGGCTTAGGCCGGCGTAAAGGGATAGCATCGCCATCGCGTTGCCGATCCCGATCAGCAGTAGCCAGTGCAGGCCGGTCTCTTCCCACACCAGCGGCGCTTCGCGCAGCCATAACCACAGGCTCATCGCCAGTACCCCGATAAGGTTCATCGCCATCAGTGAGTTCAGGGGCCCGATCGCGCGCCCTGTTAAGCGCGCGGCGAAATTAGAGGTTCCCCAACAAGCGGCGCTGGCAAACCCCCAAAACAGTGGGTTCATGGGGCGCCGCCGGCCGCGGTGGCTCTGCTGTAGGGGCTAAGAGGCAATGAAAAGATGTGGCTGCGAGGAATTGCAGTAACGACGGCAACACCCATAACACGTTGGTCGAGGTGGGCGAAGGGCGCGGTTCTCGTCCTCACCCGTCGCGCGGCTGAAAACCACCACGTCTACTGCTAGGATGGCGGCAAGTTAAATTCATTTGTTATTTGCCTTCCCGATGCATTTATTGTTGGAGGGTATTCTAGGCATCTTCGGCCCCCGGTTAGTAGGTCCGGCGTTTGTTGTAGTGAGGTTTCCGCATCCGCAAGAGTGTGGCTACCCCTAGGTGTTGGTATTTCCTGAGGCATCCACGACACCGTGACGGGCTCCACACCGGGCGGTATCTGATCACCGTATCTGGCCTTAATCACTCCTTCGTGGGTTTCGCCGCTATGAACGTCTACCCACAGAACCTCATACTTCGGTGATACCGCCTGCTTCTCTAATCGAGTGAGCGGAATACTACCTTTCGGGTCACGCCACGACGAAGCGGCCCAAAAGCGTCAAGGACGACCGCGCAATGCTCAATGGCCACATACTTCCGCGACTGGGGAATCGGAAGGTTGCTGCTGTATCGAGCCACGAGATTATTCGACTGCGTAATTCGTTAGAGGATCGGCCATATAAAGCGAATCGCGTGCTTTCACTGCTAGGAAAAATGTTCTCAATTGCACTGCAACAGCGATGGAGAGAGCACAATCCAGCCCGTGATGTCGCGCGATTTCCCGAAGAGAAGCGGGACCGGTGGCTGTCAATTGATGAACTGTCTCGGCTTACCGAAGCACTCGATCAGCATCCAAACCAGAGTACCGCCAACGCAATCCGACTTCTAATTCTGACAGGCTCTAGACGCTCCGAGGTGCTATCCGCCACTTGAAATCAGTTTTATTTTGAA
>CAUZWH010000270.1:0-4859 GCA_963583675.1 Alphaproteobacteria bacterium | reverse complement strand
TGGCAAAACATCTCGTTTCCGTCGATCGTACTGCTCCCCTGGCAGAACGCCCCGACGAGGGACACAATCGCTGGCATCCCGATATTACACCGATGATTATCGTGAAGGACGGCGACGAAGCGGAAATCCACACGCGCGATTCTTTTGACTGCCAAATTCACAAGACCATGCGCGGGCCGGATTTAGCCCATGCAAACCTCGGGCGCGCCCATCCGTTGACTGGTCCGGTTTATGTGGAAGGCGCGGTTCTGGGTGATTTGCTGGCCGTCGATATATTGGACGTGAGATCGCATGATGAAGGCTTCACGCTCATTGCACCGGGGTTTGGCTTCCTGCGCGACTGCTTCACCGCCCCCCATCTCGTTCATTGGGAGATGCGCGAGGGCTATGCCACCTCGCCCGATATGCCGGGTGTACGTATTAAGGGTGATCCGTTTTTCGGCGTCATGGGATTGGCGCCTTCAAGGGCGCTGCTCGATCAAATCAATGCGCGTGAGAAAGCTTTGCATGAACGTGGCGGTGCGGTTTTCCTGCCCGAGTCTGATTCGGCAGTACCAACCGACACAGCGATTTCGTCAGAAGCGCTCAGAACCATTGCACCGCATGAGACAGGCGGAAATCTCGATATCAAACAGCTGACTAAGGGCACCACGATCTATTTGCCGGTCTATCAGGAAGGCGCCCTGTTCTCGGTCGGAGACGCGCATTTTGCCCAGGGTGACGGCGAATCATGCGGCTCCGCCATCGAAACCTCAGCCATTCTCCATGCCCGCTTTCGCATCCTGAAGGGCGAAGCAACGCGGCGCTCGCAAACAGATGCCTCATTCGGAAATGAGAACAACCCACACCCGCCACTCGACAGCTCAACGCGTTTCTACGCCACCACCGGCACTTGCCTAAAGAGCGACGGCGAAAACCTCTCCGAAGACCTCTCGCTGGCGACGCGAAACGCGCTGTTGAATATGGTCGATTATATTAGCGATCAATACCAATTCTCACGCGAGAACGCCCTGGCCCTGGCCAGTGTCGCCGTGAATTTACGCATCAGCCAAATTGTCGATGTACCAAACGTGACGGTGTCTGCGTTTTTGCCGTTGGAGATATTTGACTAAGACAGGCGAGAAGGCGCGCGTCGGCTCGCAATTAAGCTGCAAAAAAAATGGGTCGAGTACGATGCACTCCCCCCCTAACCCCACTGACACAAACTCTCGTACATCACCGCGTGGAAACTGTGCTTGACAAATAATGGTAATCTTATGAAGGTGTTTCCATCCAACATTTTACGCCATGGCGGTCAGCCCGCCAGAGTAGAGGAAGGCATCAATGAAGTCCGCAAGAAAATTACTGGTCGCGCTGTCGCTAGTCGCGGCGGCAACTCTTGGTATATCGAATCAGTCTTCTGCGGGTGAGGATCCGATCATTATCGGTGCGGCTGTAGCATTGAGCGGCTTTGTAGCGCCCTATGATGACGGACCGCAAAAGGCAGCTCAGCTCGCGGTGAAGGTCATAAACGAACGTGGTGGTGTGCTCGGACGGCAGTTGGAGATTGTCTTTGCGGACACAAAATCCGACATCGCGCACGGTGCCAATGCCGGGCTCGAAGTTCTCGATAAGGGCGCTCAGATGCTTCTCGTGACCTGCGATTACGATTTCGGTGCCGGCGCGGCATCGGTGGCAAACGCGCGCGGCGTCATCGCCTTTTCGAGCTGCGCGGCGGATCCAAAATTCGGTGTACAGGGGATCGGCCCGTTCGCCTTCACCATGTCGATCGGCACGCCGGGCCAAGGCGCGCTAATGGCGGAGTGGGGCTACAATAATAAGGGCTACCGCACGTCCTATATGCTGATCGACCCAACAATAGAGTTTGACGTTTCGCTTTGCAGCTCATTCAAGGAGCGCTGGATCGAGGTCGCCGGTAAGGACGCATTACTTGGAGAAGACACGTTCCAGAACAGCGACCCCTCGATCGCCTCACAGATTACCCGCATCAAGGCCGTCGACCCGCAGCCTGATTTCATTTTTTACTGTTCCTACCCGCCGGGTGGGGCCGCGGCGCTCAAGCAGTTGCGTGCCGCAGGCGTTAACCTCCCGGTATTGAGCGGTGAAGCGATGGGCGGGACATATTGGCTCGATGCGGTTCCCGATCTGAGCGATCTCTACTACGCCATCTACGGTTCAATCTTTGGCGACGATCCGCGACCCGAAATCAACGGGGTGCTGGACAAATTTATCGAGATGCATGGTGGCCCACCGGCAACAGGCCAGATGTACACCGGCTACGCCGCCATCGAGACATGGGCAAACGCGGCCGAGAAAGCCGGCTCATTGGACGGCGACGCGGTGCGCAAGGTGCTTGAAACTTACAATGACGAGCCGTCATTGGTTGGCGCCACGACGTTCAGTCCAGACCTTCATATGAGCGTTAAGCGTCCGATGACTATCATGCAGGTGCAGGGCGGCAAGCATAGCGCCATCGGTGTGTTCAGGCCTACCAAGGCGGCAACAATCGACTTCTAGTACTGATTTTTTAGAGAGCCAATTCGTTTCACTGTCTCAGCGGGTCGCGACTTCCCTGGCCGCAGCCTGCCGCGCTCGTCTGAGTTTCCGCGCTCGCAGTTCCAGCGTGCGTAAACCCGGGCGATCTGCTGCTAGAGAGCGCCAGGAGAGGCGGCAACGGAATGGTTCTGGAAGCGCACAATTTGTCCGTCCACTTCCAGGGCGTTCGCGCCATCGACGGCGCCAGCCTGACGCTCAGGCGTGACGAAATACTCGGCCTAATCGGACCGAACGGCGCCGGCAAGACGACACTGGTAAATGTATTAACCGGATTTCAGCGGCCCGATATTGGTTCCGTGCGGCTCGCCGGCATCGATGTGACCAACCGACCGCCTTTTCACATAGCACGCATAGGTATTGCCCGGACGTTTCAGGATGTTCGTCTGTTCGGTGGCCTGACCGTGTTCGAGAACGTCGAGGCCGGCGCCCTCGGAATGGGGCTTAAAAGGCGCGCCGCGCGCGAGCGCGCGGATCAAGTGCTCGACTGGCTCAAGCTCTCTTCCAAGGCGCGGGTGCGGGCTGACACGTTGCCGTTCGGCGAGGAGCGCAGGGTCGGAATTGCGCGCGCCCTGGCGATGGCGCCGGCTTTTCTGCTGCTCGACGAGCCGGCCGCCGGACTCAACGAGAAGGAATGCGAGGATCTGCAGGAAATGATTGCCGATATCCGCGCCCGATCCAAGGTCGGTGTCTTGCTGATCGAACACAACATGGCGGTTATCATGGGCATTTGCACTCGCATTTACATGCTCGACCAGGGACGCATAATAGCCGAGGGAGAACCTGGGGAAATCAGGGCCAATGCCAAGGTAAAACAGGCCTATCTTGGCGAGGATTTTGAGTAAGTTCATGTTAGCTCTCGACGATGTGAAAGTCAGTTATAGCAATATCTTGGCCCTGCGTGGCGTGTCCCTGCACGTCGAAACACGCGAGATCGTCGCCGTGATTGGGCCGAATGGCGCCGGAAAATCCTCACTGCTGAATTCGATCGCCGGCGCGGTGCAGATTGTTGGTGGGGCGATCCGCTTCGAGGACAGCCCAATCGCCGGAAAATCGCCGGAAGATTTGGTGCGCCTCGGTGTCTCATTGGTGCCCGAGGGCCGGCGCATTTTTGCCGGACTGAGCGTATGGGAAAACATCCGCATTGGGGCGGTCGCGCGAAAGGATCGAGCCGCAATATCGCAGGATATCGAGCGCGTCCTGGAAACATTTCCGGTTCTACAAGAGCGCCTCAAACAACCCGCCGGAAAACTTTCCGGCGGCGAGCAGCAGATGCTGGCTATCAGCCGGGCATTGCTGGCGAGGCCGCGGCTTCTGCTAATCGATGAGCCGTCGCTTGGTCTCGCGCCGCTTGTGGTGGATGAGGTTTACCGTGCGGTTGGCGAGTTGCGTGAAGGAGGCGTCACCGTCCTACTGGTTGAACAAAGCGCAACGCGCGCGCTGCAATTCGCCGATCGCATCTATGTGCTGAACACAGGTGCGATCGTCATGTCGGGAAGTTCGGACGAATTGCGCAACGCCGCCGATTTCGAAGATGCCTATTTTGGCTACGGTACCAGTAGCCAATGACCTTCATCCTGCAAAACATAATCGACGCACTCAGCCTGGGCTCGCTCTATGCGCTCATTGCGCTCGGTATCGGACTCATTTTCGGCATCATGCGGCTGATGAACTTCGCCCATGGTGAACTCATGATGCTGGGCGCCTATGCGCTGTTTTTTACCGTCGGACAGCCGCAGGCCGTGATGGCGCTGATCGCCATCATGTTCGTCGTTGCGATTGCTATAATAATGGAGCGCGTTGCGTTCCGGCCCTTGCGCGGAGCCAACCCGGCGACGTTGCTCATCGCATCGTTCGCGCTGGCATATTTTATCCAGCATCTGGTGCTGTTGATTTTCGGAGCTCGTCCCAAAAGCGTCAACTTCTTTTTTGAGCTAAGCGAATTCTTTGTCGTCGGAGGGCTGCGCATCCCCAAGCTGCAGGTTGCGACGATTGTCCTTACGGTTTTACTGTTGGTTGGACTTGTGCTGTTTTTCCGGCGCAGCAGCATCGGTATGCAGATGCGCGCCGCGGCCGAGGATTTCGAAATGGCGCGCCTGGTCGGCGTGCGCGCCAACACTGTAATTGCCATTGCATTTTCTCTGAGTGGCGCGCTCGCCGCCGTGGTGTCACTGCTCTATGTCATACAGACCGGAACGCTTTCGCCGGGCATGGGTATCAGCCTCGTACTCGTAGCTTTCGTGGCGACGGTGATCGGCGGCATGGGCAGTCTCGTCGGCGCCGCGGTCGGCGGCATGATTGTCGGC
>CAUZWH010000269.1:0-4861 GCA_963583675.1 Alphaproteobacteria bacterium | reverse complement strand
GGAAGATAAGCTCAGCGCCGACGAGCCGGTTGAACGCCAGGCGGAGCTCGGCCTCGGCCGCATCCGAAACGGCCGAGAGCAGCTCATAGGAGAAGATCCGACCGATGACTGCCCCGAGTTGCGCCACCTCTTTTGCCGCGCCTACCCGGTCGAGACGCGCCATCAGCGAGTCCTTCAGCGTCGCAGGGATGGCGAATGGCGAGGTTCGATTCACGCGAAGGCTTTTTTGACAATTGGCGGCCATTTATCGTGCCAGGACTCTACAGCTTCGTAGGCGGCGGCCGCCGCCAGTACCCGCTCGTCGTCGAGATGTCGGCCAATGATCTGCAAGCCGACCGGCAGACCGGCCGCAGTCCATCCCGCCGGTACCGTCGCGACCGGCTGTCCGGTGAAGTTGAACGGGAATGTTAAGGCTGTCCACTTGGTCGGCGCTACGGATTGGCCAGCAATCATTTCCGGACCGCGCAGCCCCACCGCAAACGGCGGTACCGCCGCGGTCGGCGTCAACAGAAAATCGTAATGCCTCATGAAGCGCGCCATCGCGTTGCAGGTCCGTTTTTGTGCCAGATGGCCGTCGGTCAACTCCGCCGCAGTCCAATCCCGATCCAGAAAGTCGACAAGGTGCGGCGACATGTCCGCGGTATGCTTAGCGCGCAACTCACGCATGCCGCGCAAGTCACTGTTGAAGGCAACGAGCGCCCAGAACGCGGCCTGCTCATCTTGCAATTCCGGACTTGCATGTTCGACTGAACAGCCAAGCGCGTCTTGGAAGCGATGCGCCGCAGCCTCAGCGATAGCAACGACCTCCGGTTCGACGATGGCGTAGCCAAGATCGGGACTGAACGCGACCGTGCTACCGGCAACATCGGCGCGTGCCGTCGCCGCCCGCCAGTCCACGTCGTCGCAGGGAATGGAGTGCCGATCTCGAGGGTCGGGGCCCGCGATAACCGACAGCGTTAGTGCCGCGTCTGCCACGGTGCGGGTCATCGGTCCGATATGCTCAAGGAACTCCCAGCTTGATAGACCGGGATAGCGCGGATCGCGACAGCCCGGGTATAGCGGCACGCGGCCCCAAGAGGGCTTTACGCCAACCAGGCCACAGAAGGCAGCCGGTATGCGGATGGAGCCGCCAGCGTCACTGCCCAGTGCTATCGGCACCATGCCAGACGCCACCGCGGCACCGGAACCGGCGCTGGAACCGCCGGAAGTGAGCTGCAGGTTCCACGGGTTGCGGGTGGTTTCGAATACCGGATTATGGCCGACACCCGCATAGGCAAACTCCGGCACATTGGTCTTGCCGACGACAATGGCGCCTGCCGCTTTGAGGCGTTCGACGACGATATCGTCTTCTTCTGGGACGAAATCGGCGTAGGCGACCGAACCCTGAACGCATGGGACGCCGGCGACCAGGATGGTGTCCTTAATGGCAACAGGGACGCCAGCAAGCGGGCCCGGATCTGCACCATCGGCAATTAGTTTGTCGATGCGCACGGTTGCCGCGCGCGCCTGGTCAGGCATAGGCGTGCAGAACGCATGGATCTCAGGTTCAAGCCGCTCTATGTGCTCCAACGCAGCGGAGACGACCTCTCCCGCCGACAGTTTTTTCGCGCGCACCGCCGCCGAAACCTCGAGGGCGCTTAGCCGGCAGATGTCACTGTTTGTCATTGTTTCTCACTGATTCACGGAAGAAGCACACGGACGGTTTCGTTCGGGTAGCGGTATAGTCCCATCCATGGCCGGACCCACCCCATCGTACGATACGAGTTAGTTGCAGCAAATTTAAGAAACGACGATCGCGCACTACGACCGGTCGGCCCCCAATTATTGGGACGGCACGCGAAATCACGATGTTAGTCAAAACTATGCGGCGTTATTAGGTGCGATTGAGGGCGATCCACCCTTTTCAATTCTTGATCTGGGTTGTGGGCCCGGCCGCGACCTCCAGTATTTCCGATCCTTGGGGCACGAAGTCGTCGGATTGGATGGATCCAAAGAGTTCGTGGCGATGGTGCGCACCCATTCGGGGTGCGAAGTGCTCCACCAGGATTTTCTAACGATGGAACTACCGCAGAGTAGCTTCGACGGTGTGTTCGCGAACGCGTCGCCACCAGCAGGCGTGGCTCGCAATCATACTTCGCAAAGGATAGAGCGCGTTGCCGAACGCTCATTAGGCCCTGAAGGCCTCGCGGCGTCGTGCTCGAAAATAGCCCCCAATCGCACGCGTCGTTCGAGTGCCTGATGGTTGCGTCTTATACTCCGCGTTCACAAATTCGAAACAGGAGCAGCCGATGGCCTCACACTACGACGATGTAGGTTCCGGTCTGGCAATTCTATTCAGCCATGGCACGCTGATGGATCGCACGATGTTCATCCCTCAGCTCGCAGATCTCTCCGCCCACTATCGTTGCATCGCCTTCGATAGCCGCGCCCGAACCGACCGCTGGCGAGGCCCTTACACCCTGGATGATATGGCCGACGATTGCCGCCAGCTCATGGACGATCTTGGCATCGAGAAGTGCGTTCTCACAGGCATGTCGCTCGGCGGCTTCATGGGCTTTCGTTTCGCGCTGCGTTATCCCGACCGTCTCGCGGGGCTCGTGTTTATCAGCACGCAGGCAAAATCGGATCCCGACGAACATGAACGCTTTGGCGGTTGGTTCGACAAGTTGCGGCGTGAGAGATTCGTTACCAAGGAATTCGCCGATTGGTGCGCCGATGTCTGTTTCGGGGCAACGACCAAGAAACTCTACCCGCCGATTGCAACCCATTGGCGCGACCGTTGGATGACGATGTCGGGCGAATCGGTCTATCGGGAATCGCAGACTTGGCTCCGACGTGAGAATCTTGAGAAGAAGATCGAGGCGATCAAGACCCCGACCCTCGTGATCCACGGCGATGAAGACATTCCAATTCCGTTAGACCGCGTACGGCCAATGACAACCACGATGCCGGACGCGAAGCTCGTGATTGTCAAAGGCTGCGGTCATACCGCGAATGTCGAGGCTCCGCGCGAGACTAATGAGGCGATACGAGACTTCATGCAACGCTTGCACGGCGGTTAACACGCCATGATCTAGTAATTCGTCTGAGCGTGACGAGGCGTGAAACCAGGCGTCGTCGCCGCTGTGTTTGATGACGAGATTGGCGGAGCGCCTCGCTCAATGACACTGATGGCTCCGAGAGCCTGTCGGTCACCATCGTCGGCATTCCGGTCGGCGCCAAGGTGTTCGACAAGGACGGCGCCGAGCTCACGGTCACTGACGGCGAAGTCACGGTCACCGATCCCGCACAGCTAGCGAACTTGGACGACTTTTCGGTGCAGCCACCGGCAAACAGCGATATCAACTTTAACCTGACCGTTACCGCGACATCGACCGAGGGCGCGGGCGGTTCAGCCAGTGTGCAGCAGACCCTGAACGTCACAGTCAACGCGATTGCCGACGATCCGAGCCTGACGGTTCAGGCAGTGAGCGGCGACGAAGACACGGCGATCGACTTCACCGGTCTCAGCGCTTCGCTCAATGACACTGATGGCTCCGAGACTCTGTCGGTCACCATTGCCGGCATCCCCGGTGGTGCCAAGGTGTTCGACAAGGACGGTACCGAACTCACAGTCACCAACGGCGAAGTCACGGTTACCGATCCCGCACAGCTCGCGAACTTGGACGACTTCTCGGTCCAGCCCCCGGCCAACAGCGATGCCAACTTTAACCTGACCGTCACGGCTACCAGCACTGAAGGTGCCGGCGGGTCGGCCAGCGTCCAGCAAACGCTAAACGTCACGGTCAACGCGATTGCCGACGATCCCAGCCTAACGGTTCAAAGCGAAGTAGTGGTCGGGTCCGAGGATACGGCTATCCCGCTCAACATCTCGTCGGCGCTTAGTGATACCGATGATAGCGAGACGTTGTCGATCAACATCGTTGGCGTGCCGCTTGGAGCGACGCTTTCTTCAGGTGCGTTGAACCCAAACGGATCGTGAACAGTCGATGGTGACGACATTGCGGGGCTGACACTCACGCCACCGTTCAATTCGAACGAAGACATTTCTCTGTCAATTACTGCGACGGCGACCGAAGGCTCAAACGACGATCAGGCAACGACGGCCCCAGTCAACCTAACTGTCGATGTCGTGGGCGTTGCGGATACGCCAACCATCACCGTCAAAGACGCTGCCTGCGGGTCGAGGACCAATGGACGCAGCTTGAGTTGACGGCTGCTTTGACGGACACCGACGATTCAGAGACCCTCTCGATTACGATATCGAATGTTCCGCCCGGTGCCCTTCTGAGCCCGGGTTCCGACCAGGGCGGCGGCGTTCGGATCGTGACCCCGGCGGATTTGCCGCTGCTTTGCATTCGCCCGTCGGCTGATTTCAGCGGCGAAATGAATCTCACTCTGAATGTTACGTCGACCGAAAACGATGGTGATACGGCCACAGTATCCGATCAGTTAACGGTGACCGTTACCGCAGTAGCCGACGCACCAACCGTTCAAATTCAGAATGTTAGCGGTGACGAAGACACGGCTATTGATTTCACCGGCCTGTCGGCCTCGCTCAGCGACACCGATGGTTCGGAGACTCTGTCGGTCACCATCGCCGGTATTCCTAACGGCGCCAAGGTGTTCGACAAGGACGGCACCGAGCTCACCGTCGCCAACGGTGAGGTCACGGTCACCGATCCGACACAGCTGGGCAATCTGGACGATTTCTCGGTGCAGCCGCCGGCCAACAGCGACGTTGACTTCGATCTTACGGTTACCTCGACCAGCACCGAGGGTGCGGGCGGCTCGGCGAGCATTCAGCAAACGCTCAACGTTACGGTTAATGCGGTAGCGGATACACCGACCTTGACCGTTG
>CAUZWH010000268.1:0-4863 GCA_963583675.1 Alphaproteobacteria bacterium | reverse complement strand
CAGCACCTACAGTGAGGAAGGCCGTGGAACCACAGTTAAGCTGCACCTCCCGCGCTCGAGGCAAGCGTCTGAAAACAAAGCCACACAGATCACGACTTCGATACCTTTGGGCACCGGTGAAACGGTGCTGGTGATCGAAGACGATGAGGCCGTTCGCATACTAGCTACTGAAACGCTTATAGGATTGGGCTACCAGGTGATCGCCGCCGCGGAGGCCTTGGCCGCGCGCGATATTCTCGCACAAGGCACGCACGTGGACCTGATTATATAGGACGTAGTCCTACCGGGCGGCCTAAGCGGTCCTGAGTTTGCCGAAGAGGTTCGGACAACCAGACCACACCTTGCGGTGGTTTTTATGTCGGGTTACCCGGCAGAGGCCGCCAAGCGAAATGGTTTCTTGGGTTCCGATCGCGTCCTGCCCAACAACCCGTTCCAACGCCGCCAGCTTGCTGAAGCCGTACACGACGCATTGATACCAGCGTTGGGTGGCTAAACAGCTGAAATTTTAGTTACCCGAGAAACCATCGGTCCGCCTCGCGAAGGCCTTCTACGAAGCGCTTCGCTTATGCCTGACGGCGCCAAAGAAACTCAATAGAGTGGCGGTTGTGGGTGTGGGTGTGGGTGTGGGCGTGGGGGAGGGGGACTATGAAAATACGCCGAACGATAGTAACGACAGGCGTTGAGTGGGTCGAGATTGAAGAGGCAGATCTCCGTATCCTGTGCGGCTGTCCGGCCGACGTCGTCAAACACCTCAAAAGGCGCGGGTTAATCCTCGAACGCGTGGTCGATGGAACACGGTGCGAGACCGGCCCGAACGCTATCCTGCTGTCCGACGTCATGCTGCAGGGCGGTGCGTTCGCCAATCTCGCGGAATTCCCAGTCCTACAGATGCTTTATCAGCAGGGGCTGATTATCCCTGATCACCCCAACAATACAGGGCAAATGCCGCTGTTGATGGGGTTGGAAGAGCAGGTATCGGCACAGCTCAACTACATCCACCGGGGCAACTATGGGCTGACTTCGATCGACGAACTACGCGCGGCCGGGCTGTCGGAGGCCGATGCCGATCTCATGATGCGGATCAAGCTTCGCTTCGCGTTCGGGAAAATCCGGCCGGTCGAGGAACTGCTTGATCGGCGCAACATCGGCCTCGAGCGCAGGGAGATCAGGAACGGCGTCGGTATCAGGCGGATTGCTCTCAACCGCTATCAGTTCAGCTACCAAGGCGAGACCGTCGACGTCGACCTCAACCTCAAAGACGGCGAAACCTATCCCTCGCCCTACCCGCTGGGCATGCACAGCATTAATCGCCAGTATTTTTCAATCATCCATTCTGGGGAAGGCGACGGCTGGAACATCGATCACCCATGCATGAGCAGTCTGATTTCATTCCAGGGACGGATATACCTGATCGACGCCGGCCCGAACCTTGAGGCTATCCTCAAGTCGCTGAGCCTGAGCGTGAACGAGCTGGATGGTATCTTTCACACCCATTCTCACGACGATCACTTCGCCGGCCTCACCGCGCTCCTGCAAGCCGACCGGCGCCTGCGTTACTACGCCGTGCCGATGGTGCGGGCCGCTGTAACGAAAAAGCTTGCGGCCTTGCTCTCCGTTGAGGAGAAGGAATTTACCACCTTCTTCGACGCCGTTGATCTCGATATAGACACCTGGAACGACGTCGACGGTCTGTGGGTCAAGCCGGCGATGTCGCCGCACCCGGTGGAAACGACGGTTTTCCACTTCCGTGCTTTAGGATCCGACGGCTACAAGACCTACACTCACCTCGCCGACATCACCGCGGACCGAGTCCTCGACCAAATGGTCGACGGTGACTCGCCAGTGAACGGCCTATCGGCAGCCGAGGTGCAAACGGTCAAAGATGGCTATCGCATCGCCGCCGATCTCAAGAAGATCGATATCGGCGGCGGACTAATACACGGCGACGCGGCCGATTTTGCCGACGACAAGTCAGACAAACTGGTGCTCGCGCATATCGCGCGGGAACTCAACCACCAAGAGCGCCAGATCGGGTCCGGTGCCGGTTTTGGCACCGCCGAGGTCTTGATTCCGGCCACTCAGGAGTATCTACGACAGCTCGCGTTTAACCAGTTGCGCAACTACTTTCCCGACCGAATCGATGAGCTCAGGATCCTGCTCAATAATGAAGTCCGCACCTTCAATCCCCACGAAATTTTGCTGCGCGAGGGCGAAACCGTCACCGAACTGTGGTTGATCCTATCGGGCAACGCCGAATCGCTGGCGGCCGGTTCGCAGGTGCCGTTCAAGTTCACCGCGGGCTCGCTACTCGGCGAATTGCCACTGCTACGCGAACGTCCAGCGACCGGCACCTACCGCGCCACCAGCTACCTCCATGCGTTGCTATTGCCAGTGGCCCAGTACAACGAATTCCTCAACCTTTATGCCGATCGCCAGAAGCTCAAGGATCTTGCCGAGAAACGAATCTGGCTACGCCAGACACCGCTGTTCGGCGGCGGACTCAGCTATCCCGTTCACAACCGGGTGGCGATGAGTATGACCGCAACTGAGCTGGAGGACGGGATCGTCGAAGATAGCAACGCCAACCGCGACAAGCTCCGGCTGGTCCGCGAAGGCGTGCTGATGCGTTTTGTCGGCGACAACGTGCTGGAGACGCTGCGCTCCGGCGACTTTTTCAACGAGGGTCGATGCATCTTCCATCGCGCACCAAGATCACATATGAGCACGATCGGTACCGCCGTGGTTTGGGACATCCCCGCCGCAGTCATCGCCGACATCCCGATCGTCCGTTGGAAGATCTTCGAGACCTATCGGTTGCGGCTGCAAATGGCACGCGACGCGGTAGCCGCGCAACACCAGCAATCCGCCAAGGTTGGTTGAGCGACGATACACTCCGGCAAGCACGGTTTGCCAAGTGCCTTGAATACCGCAGAAGCGTAACCATCTCACCAATAGCAAAGGACCTCCGTGACCAATTTGAAGATCAACGGAGAAACGATCGTCGTTGATGCAGCACCCGGCACGCCTTTGCTTTGGGTATTGCGCGATGAGCTTGGCCTAACAGGCACGAAGTTTGGCTGCGGCGTCGCTTCTTGCGGGGCTTGCACCGTTCATATCGACGGTGTTCCCGTCCGATCCTGCCAGGCCTTCGTTGAAGATGTCGACGGCGAGATCACGACAATTGAAGGTTTGTCAGGTCGCGAAGCCAAAGCAGTACAGACCGCCTGGCGAGAGTTGGATGTCGTGCAATGCGGCTATTGCCAATCAGGCCAGATCATGTCGGCGGTCAATCTATTGGAGCACAACCCCAAGCCAACTGACGCTGAAATCGATGCCGTGATGTCGGGCAATGCGTGCCGTTGCGCGACCTATGTTCGTATCCGCGCGGCCATTCATCAAGCGGCCAGTTCTCTGGGGAGCTGAGCATGGCTCTCGCATCATCACGCCGAACGTTTTTGAAATCCGCCGCCGCCACGACTGGAGCGTTTCTTGTTGTCGGTTTCGCCGCCAACGGCGCGCTTGCACCGGGCACCGCGAACGCGGGAATCAATCCATTTGTTCGAATTCTTGAAGATGGCAGAGTACAGGTCGTCCTGAAGCACTTCGAGATGGGCCAAGGTTACGACAGACTTCGCGCCGGCCGACGATGCCCGATACAAAAACCTGTTCTTCGGGGCGCAAGGGACCGGCGGCTCAACCGCCATCGCCAATAGTTATAAGCAGTACCGGCAAGCGGGCGCAGCCGCGCGTGAACTGCTCGTCGCTGCCGCGCCAGATGCATGGGATGTGCCGGCTGATCGCATTACCGTTGAAAACAGGGTTTTGAAATCCGGCGGCAAAAGTGCCCACTTCGGCGAGATGGCGGGCAAAGCGGCCATCATGCGCACCCCGGCAAAGCCAAAACCAAAAGATCCCTCATAATTTCGGCTCATCGGCCGGGACCGACTGCCGCGTCAGGACAGTTTTGCGAAGACAAACGGAACCGCGCAATTCGCGATGGATGTGCGGGTTCCCGGCATGGTCTATGCCGTGGTCCTACGTTCCCCCCGCTTTGGCGGTAAATTGACGTCGTTTGACGCAGCAGGCGCTGCGAACGTGCCAGGATTCATAGACGCCAAGGCATTGCTGACCGGGACCGGTGTTGCGGTCTATGCAAAAAATACCTGGGCTGCAATACAATCGCGCGAAGCGATTTCGGCAGCGTGGGATTTCTCGAACGCAGAGAACCGATCGACAGACGCGTTGATCGCCTATCACCGCGAGCTGGTGGCAATCGATCCACGATTCCCTGCCAACAAGGCGGCAGACTTGCCGGCAACAAAAGCTCGTCTATCCGATGCCGATACAGTTGTTGAAGCCGAATACTCCATTCCGATGCTCGCCCATGCGCCGATGGAGCCGCTTAATTGCGTGATCGAGCCCACCGAGAAGGGCGTAAGAATCCACGATGGCTGCCAATCACCGGGGGCTGTCAAACCGACCGTCGCTTATGTCTTGGGAATTGATGCCGAAAACGTGGAAATAAAAACCGTCTACGCCGGCGGTCCTTCGGACGTCGCGCCAGCCCTGTGTCGGACTACACGGCGGAAGCCGCCTTCGTCTTTGCGGCGTTCGGTAGCAAGTCGGCGGTCAAAGTTGTGTGGACGCGCGAAGACGACATTCGCGGCGGATTTTATCGGCCAATGGCTGTGCATAAGGCCAAGATCGGGATCAAGAACGGAAAAATTATCGCTTAGAATCATCGAGTGGCAGCCAAGCCCATTGTGAAGGGAACCCCGCTGGCCGCCGCGATTATGCCTGACCCCAACGGCCTCGATCCGGTCTCCGTCGAGGGGCTTGCCGAGCCACACTATACAATTCCCG
>CAUZWH010000267.1:0-4879 GCA_963583675.1 Alphaproteobacteria bacterium | reverse complement strand
GATCTCCGACAAGGACCTAAACCACATTTTCGATCCTTTCTATACGACCAAGGAAGTTGGCAAGGGGACAGGGCTCGGGCTCAGCCAGGTTTATGGGTTCGTTTCGCAATCGAGCGGTTTTCTCAATGTCCGCAGCACACGCGACCAAGGAACCAAGTTCGAGATTTACCTGCCGCTAGTTCGCGATGAGTTGGTGGTGGTTGAACAGTCGACCCAAGAACTCCCCGAGGAACGTGCCACCGGCGAACGGATTCTTCTTGTCGAGGACGACGTGGACGTTCGCGAGCTATCGGTCGATCTTCTAACGGGTCTCGGGTACACGGTCGTCGCAGCTGCCAACGGTGCCGAAGCCGTCGCCATCTTGGAGAAAAGTGGAGACTTCGACCTGCTGTTCACCGATGTCGTCATGCCCGGCTCGATAAGCGGGCCCGATCTTGCCGAAATCGCTGCCGCAAAACATCCCGGGCTAAAAGTGATGTTCACATCGGGGTACAGCGATACCACGTTCGATAGACTTGGCATTCAACCAGAAAACGTCAACTTCATCTCAAAGCCGTATCGTCGCGAAGAACTCGGCCAACACGTTCGTCGAGTTCTCAACTCCTAACTCGCCCCCTTCCTATACCGACAAGCGCTGATAGCCCTGGTACGGGCCTTAGAATTAAACAAACCATGACCGTTTCGCTCGGTTATCCACGCTAAGGATGAAAGTGGTGGGCGATGCTGGACTTGAACCAGCGACCTCTCGCATGTGAAACGAGCGCTCTACCAGCTGAGCTAATCGCCCGATCTGTCAGATCTGCCTTGGCATTATCGACCGCGGGATGTAGTCGCATGCTCCGGCGAGTGTCAAGCCGGTCCTAGCTTGGCGAAGGAGGCTCAGCCGAGTGCCGCAATCGCCGCGGGCAACTCACTGAAGCTGGCGATCTCGGCGTCGGCGCCGGCTTCGCGGGCTTTCTCGATGCCATAGCCATAGCCGACGATGATCACCGGTACGCCGGCGCCACGCGCGGCCTCGACGTCGATGATGCTGTCGCCGACCATCATCGCCTCGGATGCCTCGCCGCCGATTGCGGCCAGCGTCGCTTCGATGTGGCGCGGATCAGGTTTGCGCACATCGAGGCTGTCGCCGCCCAACAGCGCATCGAACCAATGCGATAGATCGAGCTCGTCGAGCAGCCGGTTTGCCAATCCGTGTGGCTTGTTGGTGCACACGCCCATCTTGATATTGGCGTCACGCAACACCGCCAGTGTTTCGACCACACCGGCATAGGGTTGGCTGTCCTGGCTCAACCGATCGGCATAGATGTCGAGAAAGGCCGGTAACCATGCCTCGATCTCGTCGTCGCTCAGTCCCTCGCCGGTAGCCGCGAATCCAGTCCTCATCAAACCCCGCGCGCCGCCGCTGACCAGGTTGCTCATACGCTCAGTACCCAGTTCGTCCCGGCCGGCCTGCTTCAGGATTGTATTGAGCGTCCCGACCAGGTCAGGTGCGGTGTCGACTAAGGTACCGTCGAGGTCGAGTACGGCGGCTGTGACCCTCGTCATATTTATCGGCTCCGATTCCAGCTACTATTTCCGCGAAACGAGTGAAAAATCTGGTAGGAATTCGTGACTTGGCGCAAACACGGTCATTGTGGCAGTTTTCGCCGGCGTGGCGGAGCCGGGTCGTCGTTTTATTCGCTCCAACGGCTATAACCAAGCGTATTTTCTGATGCCAAAACAAACCTTCGCAGCGGTAATCTTGGCTGCCGGCAAGGGCACCCGGATGAAGTCCGCTTTGCCCAAAGTCATGCACCCCTTGGCCGGGCAACCGATGCTCTCTTATGTCGTCGCGGCCGTTACCAAACTAAAGCCTGAACGCACGATCGTGGTCATTGGCCGCGAGATGGATGATGTCGCCGCCGTGGTTTTGCCCAACGCGACCGCCATCCAGGACCCGCCGCGCGGCACCGGTGATGCCGTGCGCGCCGCGCGTGCCTCGCTTAAAGGCTTCATGGGCGACGTGCTGGTGGTTTTCGGCGACACGCCGTTTCTCACCAGCGCGACGATGCGCAAGATGATCGCCGCGCGGCGCAAGCAGGCCCGCGGCAAAGCCCCCGCCGTGGTTGTGCTCGGCATGCGTCCCGACGATCCCGGCGCCTATGGCCGCCTCGTTACCGCGGGCGATGGTTCGCTCGAGGCGATCGTCGAATACCGCGATGCAAGCCCGGCGCAGCGGCGTATCGGCCTGGTCAATTCGGGCGTAATGGCGATCGACGGACGCTATCTCTTCAAGCTGCTCGATCGGGTTGGCACCGACAACGCCCAGGGTGAGTGCTACCTCACAGATATCATCGGCATCGCCCGCGCCGAGGGTCTCGGCTGTGCCGTGGTTGAGGGCGCAAACGAAGAACTGCTCGGTATCAACTCGCGCGCGCAATTGGCCGAAGCGGAAGGCATCGTCCAAGGCCGATTGCGGGCAGCCGCGATGGCCGGCGGCGTAACCATGCTCGACCCGGCCTCGGTAAGCCTGAGCTTCGATACCCGGCTCGGCCGCGATGTCGTGATCGAACCGAACGTGTTCTTCGGCCCGCGCGTGCGCGTCGCCGACAACGTCACAATTAAGGGCTTCAGCCACATCGAGGAAACCACAATCGATAGCGGCGCCACCATTGGGCCGTATGCGCGCTTGCGCCCGGGCGCGGCGATCGGCGCCGGCGCGCATATCGGTAATTTTGTCGAGGTGAAGAAATCCGAGATTGAGCCCGGCGCCAAGGTCAACCATCTCACCTATATCGGCGATGCCCGGGTTGGCCGTGCCGCCAACATCGGCGCCGGCACCATCACCTGCAACTATGATGGCTTCACGAAGTCACACACCGACATTGGCGCCGGTGCCTTTATCGGCTCCAACAGCTCCCTGGTGGCGCCGGTCAAGGTCGGCGAGGGCGCGGTTGTCGGCGCCGGAAGCGTCATCACGCATGATGTTCCCGCAGACGCCCTCGGCGTCACGCGCGCGCCGCAACGTGATGTAGCAGGGTGGGCCGCGCGCAACCGCAAGGCTAAACAACGCGCCAAGGCCGGCAACGGCAGTATTAAGGCGACCAAAAGCAAGGCGTCGACATCGAAAAAACGAGCGCGGCAGGTGTCGCGTCCGGGTGCGCCGACAACTTCGCGGGGGACCAGCTAATGTGCGGGATTGTTGGGGTTATTGGCGACGGCGACGCCGCACCACGTCTGCTCGAATGTCTCAAACGGCTCGAATATCGCGGTTATGACTCGGCCGGAATCGCGACCCTGGTTAATGGCTCGATCGATCGCCGCCGCGCCGAGGGCAAGCTCGTCAACTTGGAAACGCGCCTCGCGGCCGAACCGCTGGCCGGCACGATCGGCATCGGTCACACCCGCTGGGCAACCCACGGCGTGCCCAACGAGACCAACGCGCATCCCCACGCCACCGCCCGCGTCGCCGTCGTCCACAACGGTATTATCGAGAATTTCCAGGAACTTCGGAACGAGCTGACCGAACTCGGCCACAGCTTTGTATCGGATACCGACACCGAAGTAATCGCCCACCTGGTGGCGCGTTATCTCGACGATGGACTCGATCCGGTCGACGCTGTCGCCGCCACGCTGCCACGGCTAGCCGGGGCCTACGGCCTCGCCTTCGTCTTCGCGGGCGAAACCGATCTCATGATCGGCGCGAGGCGCGGCAGCCCGTTGGCGATCGGCCGGGGAGACGGCGAAATGTATCTAGGGTCGGACGCGTTGGCGCTGGCGCCGCTCACCGAACGCATCACCTACCTCGAAGACGGGGATTGGGCGGTTCTGTCGCATAATGAAGCCGAGATCCGTGACGAAAGCGGCGCTCCGGTCGAGCGGGCGATCGTCCAGACCGCCGGGTCCGGCGCGTTGATCGGCAAGGGCAACTACCGCCACTACATGCAAAAAGAGATCTGGGAGCAGCCGAGCGTGATCGGCGAAACCCTCAAAACGTTTTTTAACCCGCTCGATCGCACGATTACGCTGCCGGAGCTGCCCTTCGACCCGCGTGACCTGTCGCGGCTGACCATGGTGGCCTGCGGCACGGCGTTCTATTCGACGATGGTGGCGAAATACTGGGTTGAGACGATCGCCCGGATCCCGGTCGAGGTCGATATCGCGTCAGAGTTTCGCTATCGCGCAGCGCCGCTACCTGAAAACGGAGTCGCCTTGTTTGTGTCGCAGTCGGGTGAAACCGCCGACACCCTGGCCGCGTTGCGCTTCGCCCGCGATGCCGGTCAGCATGTGGTCTCGATCGTTAATGTGCCCGAAAGCACGATCGCGCGTGAATCGCACCTGGTGTTGCAGACCCACGCCGGCCCGGAAATCGGTGTCGCATCGACCAAGGCCTTTACCTGCCAGCTGGTCACCCTCGCCAGTCTCGCAATTGCGTTCGCTGCGGCCCGCGGGGCTATCACCAAGGAACAGGAAGCGCAGCTCTCGAACGCCATCACCGAGGTGCCCTCGCGCGCCGCCGAAGTGCTCAATCACGATGAATCCATACGCGATATCTCAGCCTGGCTCGCTGAGGCCAGGGATATTCTGTTCGTCGGCCGCGGCACCTCTTACGCAATCGCGATGGAAGGCGCGCTCAAGCTCAAGGAAATCTCCTACATCCATGCCGAGGGTTATGCCGCCGGTGAACTCAAGCACGGCCCCATCGCCCTGATCGACGATGATATTCCGGTCATTGTCATAGCTCCCAGCGACGACCTGTTTGAAAAAACCGCCTCCAACATGGAGGAGATCATGGCTCGCGGCGGCAAAGTCGTGCTGCTCAGCGATGCCAAGGGCATCGCGGCCCTCGGCGAGAAAGCCGTTGCGTCGATCGAACTGCCCGATGTACACCCGTTCG
>CAUZWH010000266.1:0-4885 GCA_963583675.1 Alphaproteobacteria bacterium | reverse complement strand
AACGCCAGCGACATATTGGTCGGCAAGGTGACACCGAAAGGCGAATCACCCGTCACCCCGGAAGAGAAGCTGTTGCGCGCCATCTTCGGCGAGAAGGCATCGGATGTTCGCGATACATCGTTGAAGGTGCCGCCGAGCGTATCGGGTATCGTGGTCGAGGTGCGGGTGTTCTCGCGGCGTGGTGTCGACAAGGATGAACGTGCCCTGGCGATCGAACGCGAGGAAATCGAACGCCTTGCAAAGGATCGCGACGACGAGAGATTTATTCTCGAGCGTAATGCCTATGGCCGCCTCAGGACGCGGTTGGTTGGCAATACCGCGGCAAGTGGCCCCAAGGGCATGAACACCGGCAAGATTACCGATGCCATGCTCGACGAACTGTCGCAGGGCCAATGGTGGCAGATCGGTATCAAAGAGGCCAAGGCAATGGCCGGTATCGAGCAGCTCAAAAAGCAGTTCGATCAAGCCACCGGCAGCGTCGAACGCCGTTTTGAAGACAAGGTCGAAAAATTGCAGCGCGGTGATGAATTACTGCCTGGCGTTATGAAGATGGTCAAGGTCTTCGTGGCGGTGAAGCGCAAACTGCAACCGGGCGACAAAATGGCCGGGCGGCACGGCAACAAGGGCGTGATCTCGAAGATCGTTCCAATGGAGGATATGCCGTATCTCGACGACGGCACGCCGGTCGACATCGTTCTCAATCCGCTTGGTGTGCCATCGCGAATGAATGTCGGTCAGATTCTCGAAACCCACTTAGGTTGGGCGTCACGCGGTATCGGCCGGAAGATTGGCGATATCGTCGACAAGGTTCAGCGCGGCAACAAAACCGACGATTTGCGGCGTATGCTGAAGACCGTCTACGACAAACGGCAATATGATGACGAGATCGCCTCGCTCAGTGATGGGGACGTTTCCGAACTCGGCGATGTGTTGCGCGATGGTGTGCCCTTTGCGACACCAGTTTTCGAGGGTGCGAAGGAGGACGACATTGTCGACATGCTCGACAAGGCCGGTCTCGACGCTTCGGGACAGGTGACACTGCACGATGGACGATCGGGCGATGAATTCGAACGCAAGGTCACCGTCGGCTACATCTACATGCTCAAGCTGCACCATCTCGTGGACGACAAAATCCACGCCCGCGCTATTGGCCCCTACAGTCTTGTGACCCAACAGCCCTTGGGCGGCAAAGCCCAGTTCGGCGGGCAGCGTTTTGGCGAGATGGAAGTGTGGGCCCTGCAGGCTTATGGCGCCGCCTACACGCTGCAGGAGATGTTGACGGTGAAGTCGGATGATGTGGCAGGCCGTACCAAAGTCTATGAGGCGATCGTACGTGGCGACGACACGTTTGAGGCAGGCATACCGGAATCCTTCAATGTTCTTGTGAAGGAATTGCGCTCGCTTTGCCTCAACATTGAGTTATCGCAGCACAATTACTGATGGTGTGCCTAACCGCGTTGCAAATAGTCCGCTGAAAGCGAGATTGCCAAAGGTTACTTTTGCAATCGTTACTTCTTAAGAGCTATCGCGAAACCTCGCGACAAGGAGAAAACACATGAACGAGTTGATGCGTGTCTTCGGCCAGACCGGTACGCAAAGCTTCGATCAGATCAAGATCTCAATCGCCAGCCCCGAGCGCATCCGCTCGTGGTCGTTTGGTGAGATCAAGAAGCCGGAGACGATCAACTACCGTACGTTTAAACCAGAGCGCGACGGCTTGTTCTGCGCCCGGATTTTTGGGCCAATCAAAGACTATGAGTGCTTGTGCGGTAAATATAAGCGTATGAAATATCGCGGCATCGTCTGCGAAAAATGCGGCGTCGAAGTTACGCTTTCCAAAGTTCGGCGCGAACGTATGGGCCATATCGAACTCGCCGCACCGGTTGCACATATCTGGTTTCTGAAGTCTCTGCCTTCGCGCATTGGCTTGATCCTCGATATGACCCTCAAGGATCTCGAACGCGTTCTTTATTTTGAGAACTTCATCGTTGTTGAGCCTGGCCTCACGCCGCTTAAACAGCGCCAACTCTTGACTGAAGATATGTATCTCCAGGCGCAAGACGAGTACGGCATCGACTCATTCACCGCCGGCATAGGTGCTGAAGCGGTGCGTCAGTTGTTGATGGAAATCGATCTCGAGGCCGAGCGCGAACGACTGCGGATTGCGCTCAAGGAGACCACGTCGGTCGCCGAGCCCAAGAAAATCGCCAAGCGTCTTAAATTGGTGGAAGCTTTCATAGAATCGGGGAACCGCCCCGAATGGATGATCCTGACGGTTGTCCCGGTGATACCGCCAGACCTGCGGCCATTGGTCCCGCTCGACGGTGGCCGCTTCGCAACATCCGATCTCAACGACCTCTATCGTCGGGTGATTAACCGCAACAATCGCCTCAAGCGCTTGATCGAACTGCGTGCGCCCGACATCATCGTACGCAACGAAAAACGCATGCTGCAGGAAGCCGTGGATGCGTTGTTCGACAATGGGCGTCGCGGCCGCGTGATCACCGGTGCCAACAAACGGCCGCTGAAGTCGCTTTCCGACATGCTCAAAGGCAAACAGGGCCGGTTCCGCCAGAACTTGTTGGGCAAGCGCGTCGATTATTCGGGCCGGTCGGTTATCGTTGTCGGTCCTGAGCTCAAGCTGCACCAATGCGGTCTGCCGAAGAAAATGGCACTCGAGCTCTTCAAGCCGTTCGTCTATTCGAAGCTTGAGCTAAAGGGGATGGCGGCGACGGTGAAGATGGCCAAGAAGATGGTCGAAAAGGAGAGGCCGGAGGTTTGGGACATCCTCGAAGAGGTCATTCGCGAGCACCCGGTATTGCTCAACCGGGCACCGACACTCCACCGTTTGGGTATCCAAGCATTTGAGCCAGTTCTTATCGAGGGTAAAGCAATCCAACTACATCCGTTGGTTTGTGCGGCATTCAACGCCGATTTCGACGGCGACCAGATGGCCGTTCACGTGCCGCTCAGCCTCGAAGCGCAGCTAGAAGCGCGGGTCTTGATGATGTCTACCAACAACATCCTCAGCCCAGCCAATGGCAAACCCATCATCGTGCCGTCGCAGGACATCGTCTTGGGGCTCTACTACATGACCGTGGAGCGCCACGGCCAACTCGGCGAAGGTATGGCGTTCAAAGATGTTGCCGAAATCCAGCATGCGCTCGACAGCGGATCGGTCGGCCTGCATGCGCGAATTCTCGGACGCTATGTAACGGTCGATGACGAAGGAAACGAGATCGTTCAGCGGGTCGAATCAACACCCGGCCGAATGATCCTCGGGGAGCTTCTGCCAAAACGCCCGGAAACTCCGTTCTCACTGGTCAATAGGCTGCTGACCAAAAAGGAAGTTACTCGCGTGGTCGACGAGGTCTATCGCCACTGCGGCCAAAAAGAAACGGTGCTCTTCGCCGATCGGATAATGGCGCTGGGATTCAAGTATTCGTGTGCCGCCGGCATTTCGTTTGGCAAGGACGATATGGTTGTGCCGCTCGCCAAAGAGCGTCTGGTCAACGAAACCCGCGATTTGGTCAAGGAATACGAACAGCAATATCTCGACGGCCTAATTACTCAGGGCGAGAAATACAACAAGGTGGTCGACGCGTGGTCGCAGTGTACCGAGCGCGTAGCTGATGAGATGATGATCGGGATCGGTCATACGACCGATGGCGGTGCGGTGATCGAAACCTCGCTCAATTCGATATTCATGATGGCCGATTCGGGTGCCCGGGGATCGGCAGCGCAGATGCGTCAACTCGCGGGCATGCGCGGTCTGATGGCGAAGCCGTCGGGCGAAATTATCGAAACGCCAATTACCTCCAATTTCAAGGAGGGGCTTACGGTGCTCGAGTACTTCAACTCAACCCATGGCGCCCGCAAGGGACTCGCCGACACGGCCTTGAAAACCGCCAACTCGGGTTACCTCACGCGACGGTTGGTAGATGTCGCCCAAGATTGCGTCATTATTGAATATGATTGTGGAACAACCCAGGGCATCACGTGTAAGGAAGTCATTGAAGGCGGCGATGTCATCGTTCCTCTTTCGCAACGAATCCTAGGCCGTACGGCCGCAATTGACATCGTCGATCCGTTGAATGGCGAGGTGCTCGTAAAAGCAGCTGTAACGATTGACGAGGTCGACTGCGAGAAGATTGAAACCGCGGGCCTCGATTCGATATTGCTCCGCTCGGTTTTGACATGCGAGAGCGATGGTGGTGCCTGCGGTCTCTGCTATGGCCGTGATCTGGCCCGGGGAACCGCAGTGAATATGGGCGAAGCGGTCGGCGTGATCGCGGCTCAATCGATCGGCGAGCCCGGCACTCAGCTCACGATGCGCACCTTTCATATCGGTGGAACGGCGCAGTTTGCCGAGGCTGCCACATTTGATGCGGCTTATGATTCGACGGTAAAAATCGAACATCCAAATCTAGTAAAGGATTCGGAGGGTCGGTGGGTTGTGATGGGCCGCAATCTCGAACTTGTCCTGGTCGACGACAATGGACGCGAGAAAGCACGTCATCGCGTCCCTTATGGATCGCGCCTGGCGATCTCCGACGGCGACAAGGTGAAACAGGGTGACAGCCTTGCCGAATGGGATGCATTCACCATCCCGATCATCACAGAGAAAGAGGGCGTTGCGAACTACCGTGATCTGGTCGACGGGATCTCTGTGCGCGATATATTGGACGAAACGACCGGCATCTCGAACAAGGTCGTTGTTGATTGGCGCCAGCAGCCCAAGGGGTCCGACCTGCGACCGCGCATCACACTGCGTGATGATGCGGGCGAGGTGATAACGCTCGCTAACGGCAATGAAGCCCGCTATTTCCTCTCAGTGGAGGCAATTCTATCGGTTGAGGATGGCGCAAACGTCCACGCCGGCGAC
>CAUZWH010000265.1:0-4911 GCA_963583675.1 Alphaproteobacteria bacterium | reverse complement strand
ACGTTTACCTCAATGGCCACGCCCAGTTGAACTTAGATAGCCGATTTGGTGTTCCCCAACCCCACCAGCATCCTATCTGAAATTTTTCTGTCACCAGCGAGCACGCAGCTAAAACTCCCTGGATCCCCTCCTGTGCGTACGCCAAAAAGCCCTCCCTCTTTTGGGGTTCGAATGTGGGGCCGGCGCGCCTTGCTCAGTAGCGGAAGTCGCTTTCGCCAGGGATGTAAGCGGGGTGGCCGGAAATGGCGCGTGCCGCTTGCATGCCCGATACCGCCGCGGTCTCTACCGCGCCGATGTCGAGACCGTTGCGCGTCCACGACCCGGCCAGGAACAGATTCACGAAACCCGATTCATCGGCCCGAAGACGAAACCGGGTACTGCCGGGAACCGATAGCACGTAGCGGTTCGAGGGATCGTCGTTGATACACCAATAATGCGCATCCAATCGCCGCTGCCCCGAGCGCTCCTTGGGGTCGATCAAGATCTGCCAGTCGTTCTTATAGCCTGGCGGGCCAGCGATGCCCGGCACCACGGTTGCACGATCGCGCTCGAGCCAGGCGCGCACGCGTTGGTGAACAAAGCGGCTGCGGCCCGTTGATTGGGCGGCGGCGACCTCTTCTTCCTCGAGGCGGTGGCAGGCGTGGAGCAGATGTTGCGGGCGACTGTCGGCTGGCCAGCTCTCGCGGCAAATAAGTTGCGACATCTCGGCATAGCCGCTGAACGGCCCGATCTCGGCCGATAGCATGAGCGGGGTCGCGCCATCGCGCCGGCGGCGCGACCATAGTTGGACGCCGATCGTTGCGGTGGTTCGCACCTGCGTGAACATCTCCCGCCAGGCCGAGCTACACGCACTGAGCTCGGCGCAGATCGCCGGTAACGCGCCAAACCCGATGCCGAGAACGACCGTGTCGAAGTCTTCGCCGCGTTGCAGTACGCGCGCGCTCAATCGGTGCTTTTCCGTGCCGCCCGCTTCGAAGCCGAGTTTTGCCTTTTTGAGTGCGCGACCGTTGACCAGTTCCTCGAAGCGCGGCGCCGCGGGCCGACTGGGGAGCCCGCCGACATCGATCAGCGGCGCGTAGCTGCCGTTCTTGGCGCGCGCCTGTTGGGTGATGTGAATCGTCTCAATCGCGTCGCTGTCGGGCTCGAGACCAAGCCGATTCACGCGCTGAAAAAACTCGAAACGGACGCCGCGTTCGCGCAACACCTCATAGAGTGGTGCGAAGATGGTATTGCCCGTCGCGGCCTGCATTTTGTAGCTGACCGCACCCTTCTAGGAACAAACGATACAAATCGCGGTGCGCAGTGCCGCGCCCGGGGCCAGACCACTCTTCGGCCAGGCATCTTTGGGGGCGGCGAACACCAGCGTGTGGAGCGCGCGCACCACCGCGGAGGTCGTCGTTAGCTGGTGCGCGCCGTGCCGGGCCAGCCACTCGAGCAAATCCTCATCGTCGACCGCATCGAAGCCGCGCCCGATAAGATCGTCGCGCAAAATACCGGCAACGGTGGTCGCACAAATGTTGGTCAGAATCAGCATGCGGCGAACGACATCATTGTTTTCGGCGGTGTTTCCACCCGCTTCGGCATAGCTGCGCCACAATTGATCGGCACCCCGCCGGAGCAGGTCGGCAACACCTTCGCGCGCCATGCCTGGTTCGAGACGGCGCAGCGACAGGAACGCCGGGACGATCGTCGGCGTATGCCGCAAGCCGCCGATCACACGCCGCCGGTTGCCGCGTTGCAGCTTTTGTAATGTGCGCACGGACACGCGGAGGAAATCGACGGCGGCCGAAAAATAGTCACGCGGCTTGGGGAACAACCCGCCGTCACCCGGCAGCGCCCGATTGCGGGGAAAGTCCATCGGCCACAACTTCGAAACACCGTCGATGTGTTCCTGGAAAATGATGCCGTGATAGGGCTTGAAGGCCTGCTCCCAAGTCGCCAGCGGTGCGGTTTCGTCACGATCGAGTTCCGCATAGCACTGCCGCAGCATGCGAAAGGCGTTCTCATAGCAACCGAGCAATACATGGAGGCCGTGTTCTTCGATGCGGTCGTGCGGCCCGCGGCCGCTGGCGCATTGGCCACCCAGCCGCCAGCCCAATTGATAGACCGTAACCTCGTAACGCTGCTGCCACCCCGGCACGCTGGTGAGCTCGAAGGCGGCCGTCATCGCGGCGACGCCGCCGCCCAGGATGGCGACCTTGTTCGGTTTCTTGACCGTCATGATTCGAGCCACTGCGCCATTGCCGACAGGTCGCTGACCAGTCCGCGATAGTTTCGTCGCACGGTCGCGCTGCCGAATTCGAAACCCAGTTTGAAGTGGAACGCCGCCACACAGGTCCCGCCAAATGGCAATTCGGCATAGGCCGCCAGCGCCGGATTGACCAGGGTTCTGAACGTGTCCGCCATAAAGATTTTGAAGGGAATCTCAACCAGTTGGTCGATGTCCATGCGGCCGCCCCGAGTGAGCCGGCTTTGGGGATTTGTTTGCGCACGAACACCGGTAGCGGCGGCCAGAACTCGGGCGGCACCTGCCGGTGCACAACGCCGAACGCTTTCTCGATCAGGTCCTGGCGTGGCAGTTCGCTGCCATTGGACCCGCCAAAGGCGCGCCCCATGCTCGATGCGAACGCGGCTGGGTCGATGGCTTCTTCGCCCTCCCGCGTCGCGCGTAGCCGCAGCTTGCGATCGAGCGTGAAATCGATCTTGCAGCCATGACGTTCGGTCAATCCAAATCGCTTGGGAAAACCGAACAGCTCGCGGCCGATCGTTATTGCGAGAAAATTGTCGGGATAGAGCTCTGGGCAAAACACGCCGGGCCGGAACCCTTGCGCCAGGCAGGGAATAAAGGGCGTGGTCTCGTTATACGAGAAAGCCTCGCCTTGCCCGCGGGGTGGCGGCGATCGAAGAAGTTGAAGGTGAGCGCGAAGCAATCCTCCACGCCGGGGATCGGACGCACCCCGCGCGGCAGCAATCCGCGCAGCGCGCCGGGCGCGGCGCGAACCACGAAGAAGAACACGTTATAGGGGTCGGCGACATACGGGCCGGGGACGATGCGCGAATTTGGCCGTACGAAAAAATCCGCCAGATGGCGGTGCATGGCATCTTCTTTGGCGTATGCCGCGCGGAGCTCGCCGGCAACAAATCTCAATACATTGCCGACCAGGGTGTCGCTCTCGCGCAGCAACCCATGCAGATCCGCCTTCGAGATCGAAAAAACCGTCGCCGCGCCCACTGCAATCAGCGTTCCGGTGCGCGGTTGTTCGTCGAGCACCGCGAGCAGGCCAGCCACCGACGGCGCTTCGATGAATGTCACCAACGCGCCACGCAAAATGACCGCGACCTCGCCGGCTACTAAGAAGTAGACGTGATCGGCCTCGGCGCCTTCCTCGACGAACGTTTCGTTAGGTTTGAGTTGGCGCTTCTCAAGCGCGCGGCGCACCGACCGACGTTCCCCGTCGCTCAATCCTTCGAGGATCGGCAAGTCGAAAATTGCGTCGGCTTGTGCGGATTGACGTACGGACATCGGCGTAAAATCTATTACCACGCGACCACACTGCCGATCCTGAAGCAAACCCGTGCGCAGTGAAAGGCCGCGGGAGAAAAGCTTTTTGTTCTCGCCAGTCCGTGAAGTCTCAAGCGCATCGCCGACGCAATAAGAAGATCTACAGCTACCCTGCCGTCAGCACCGCCTCCACTTCCGGCCAGCTTTTTCCGCCGTAGGTCCGGAAATCGTCGGCGAGACTCTCGGGCAGGTACTCGTCGATCGCCGAATAGAAGCTGGGCCGCGCGCTCATGCGCTCGAACCAGTCCATGACGCGCGGGCGTTGGGGTTGCCACACCGAGAGCATGGTGAACGCTTCCAGGCGGTTGACGTAGGGGATTACGGCGATATCGGCGAGGGAAAATGTGGCCCCAGCGAGCCACGCATTTTCGGCCAGGACCGCGTCCATGTCGTTAAGCATCGTGTCGAATATTTTGACCGCTTTGACCACTTCGGGCCCCTTGAATCCAAGCGCGAGCCATTCGCGTTTGCGGCGCTCCAGGTCAGGATTGGGGGTCTTGGCCAGATATTCCTCGACGCCTTTCGGTCCCAGCCGATTGATCGTGTGGCGGTGGGATGCGGAAAAGGTGAGGACGGCGCACATAGGGTGCACGTATTCGTCGATAAATTTGGTCCAGGTGCGCATGCGGACTTTGCCGGACGGCGAATCCGGCTTAAGCGGCGTGTCGGGAAACTTTTCGTCGAGATATTCGCAGATCAACGTGGATTCACGAATGACGTCGACGTCGTCGACCAGCGTCGGCACCACGCCCTTGGGGTTGAGCTTCAGATAATCCGGATTGAACTGCTCGCCCGTCAGAATGTCGAGATAGTGGCCGGTCCAGTCCAGCCTTTTTTCGGCCAGCACCATCCGTACTTTAGCGGCGCAGACCGATGATCCATGGTGATACAGATCGAGCATAAATTTTTCCTATTCCACAACCAGTGCCACGCGTCCGATCACCCCTAGCCGTCGCTCTAGGGTGATGGCGGCGACGCCAGCCATTTCAGCGCCGTCACGGTCCAAGGATCGTTCGCATCGGCCTGCGCTTCATTGGACGCAAAATGATCGAGCCCGGGCCAGACGTGTTGTTCGACAACGCCAGGCTCCTGCTTCAAGGCCGCAACCAATTTGCCCGACGACTCCTGCGCCAGCGCCAGGTCTTCGCCGCCCCAGGCGACCAGGAAGGGTGTCGTATTACCGGCGGCGAACAAGATCGGGCTGCAATAGGCGGCTTCTTCGTCGCTGTCGAAGCGGCCTTCATAAGACCGCGCGAGAACACTACCGGGCGCGGCGTTTTCGCGCCGCACGTCATAGGTGCCGCCGTTCGGGAAACACCCCTTGACCACGTCGGCCGGCATCCCGCGCT
>CAUZWH010000264.1:0-4918 GCA_963583675.1 Alphaproteobacteria bacterium | reverse complement strand
TGAGCCTGGGATGGCGCACGACCGTACAAGATCTCGACCTGCTCTACGACGCGTGGACCGGGCTTTATACGCACACCCACGGCGCCGACCTGGCGCACGCGCAACCGGCCGCGTAACGGTATTGTTGAGGAAAGAAAATGAGCGAAGCCACCAAGAGCCAGCATAGGCCGAATATCAAGCTGCCGATTTATCTCGACTACCAGGCGACGACCCCGGTGGATCCTCGAGTGATGGATATCATGTTGCCGCATTTCACGGAGAAGTTCGGCAATCCGCACTCGCGTACCCATGCATATGGTTGGGAAGCGGAAGGGGCAGTTGAAAAAGCGCGGGGGCAGGTCGCCCACCTGATCGGAGCGGACCCACGGGAAATCGTTTTCACGTCGGGTGCCACCGAGTCGAACAACCTCGCCATCAAGGGCGTTGCTCATTTCTACGGAGATCAGCGCAAGCACATCATCACGGTTCAAACCGAACACAAGTGCGTTCTCGACAGTTGCCGGCACCTTGAACAGGAAGGCTTTGAGATCACGTATTTGCCGGTTCAGCCAAATGGCTTGATTCGGCTTGAAGACCTCGCCGCGGCCGCGACGGATAACACCGTGTTGGTTTCAGTGATGGCGGTTAACAACGAAATCGGGGTCATTCAGCCGATTGCCGAGATCGGTGCGTTCTGTCGTGAACGAAAGATCTTCTTCCACACCGACGCTGCCCAGGCGGCGGGAAAAATTCCGCTCGATGTTAATGCAATGAACATCGATCTGATGAGCATCTCGGGCCACAAACTCTACGCCCCGATGGGTATCGGCGCGCTTTACGTGCGCCGCAAACCGCGTGTTCGTTTGCAGGCGATCATGAACGGCGGCGGGCAGGAGCGGGGCATGCGCTCAGGCACATTGCCGGGGCCATTATGCGTTGGTCTGGGGGCTGCTTGCGAATTCGCCGAGCAGGATATGGCGAGTGACAATGAGCGGCTGCGGCGGCTCCGCGATAGGTTTCTTAAGGGTCTGTCCGACATACCCGAGCTCTACATAAACGGCGACCTCGAACAACGCTTTCCCGGGAACCTCAACATCAGCTTCGCTTATATCGAAGGCGAATCAATGTTGATGGCACTTAAGGATTTGGCGGTGTCGTCGGGCTCCGCTTGTACCTCGGCTTCGCTTGAGCCGTCATACGTATTGCGCGCGCTCGGCGTGGACGTGGAGATGGCGCACACCTCGATTCGTATCGGCATCGGCCGATTCACAACTGAGGACGAAATCGACTACGCGGTTAAGACAATTCACGAACACGTCGACCGATTGCGGGAAATGAGTCCGCTATGGGAGATGGTGCAGGACGGAATTGACCTGAAATCAATTGAATGGACGGATCATTGATCCTAACTTCGGGCAGGTCGTTGGGCCCGCCTGCCTAATCAGAGGAAGCAATAGAGATGGCGTATAGTAAGGAAGTCGTTGACCATTATGAGAACCCGCGCAATGTCGGCGCGCTCGACAAGGAAGACGAAAGCGTGGGCACCGGTCTCGTCGGCGCACCGGCCTGCGGCGATGTTATGAAGCTGCAGATCAAGGTCGACGCCGCGGGCGTGATCGAGGATGCCAAGTTCAAGACGTTTGGCTGCGGTTCGGCGATCGCTTCGTCCAGCTTGGTGACCGAGTGGGTTAAGGGCAAGACGCTTGACGAAGCGGGGACTATCAAGAACACCCAGATCGCCGAGGAGCTCGCGCTACCGCCAGTGAAGATCCACTGTTCCGTGTTGGCCGAAGATGCGATCAAGGCCGCTATCGCGGATTTCAAAACTAAAAAGCCGAGCACTGACGTTTAGGTCAGGCCTAGTCGAGTTTGGAGAGACGCGTATGAGCCAGCCCATGATGAACGTAACAGATGCCGCAGCCGGCCGTGTGAAAGCACTGCTCGCACAGCGAGGCAAAGAATCGGCTGCGGTGCGGATAGGCGTTCGCACGGCGGGATGTTCTGGCTTGTCCTATACGTTGGAATATGCCGATCAAAAATCGGAGTTCGACGAAACCGTGAAGGACAATGGCGTTACGATTTTCGTCGATCCCAAGGCCGTAATGTTCCTGATCGGCACTGAAATGGACTTTGTTGAGGATAAGCTGAAATCCGGCTTTGTCTTCAGCAACCCCAACGAAAAGGGTCGCTGCGGTTGCGGCGAGTCGTTTCACGTCTAACCGCGGCAGCGCGGCGGTCTCGCTGCGCCGTATTGAAGCAAAGTCACCACGATCGCGGAGCCTCGGTTCCGCGATCTCTTACATTTGGAATGTCAGTTGGCGCAGGCCACACAACACGCGATGCAAACTGAGGCCCAAAGCGCTGAACGAGGCGCTAAAGCCGGCGATGAGCCCGGCGTCGTAAGAGCCTGTTGGTCGTGCCGCGGTCCGGTGCCGGCAATCGAATTGTTTTGCAAAACCTGCGAGGCGTTGCAAGCACCGATCGCACGCGATCACTTCCAACGGCTTGACCTGAAGCGCGCTTACGATGTTGATCTTGAGCGGCTCGATCACAGCTACTTTCGCTATCAACGGCTGTTACATCCCGATCGTTTTGCGACGAAATCGGCCAAAGAGCGTGCGATTTCTCTACAGCACGCAACCGATGTCAACGAAGCCTATGAGGTCTTGCGCGATCCCTTGCGCCGGGCCGAGTATTTGCTTTCGCTGGCGGGATTGGTGATCAATTCCGGCGAGCAGACGATCAATGATTTGGAGCTACTGACCGATTCGATGGAACGTCGCGAGGCGTTGGCCGAGGCAAACGGTGCCGCTAAGGTCGATGAAATCATCGCCGTCGCCGCGTCCGACATCGCGTCGTGTCGGACAGATATTGCGATAGCGTTCGCAAACCAGAATATTGACGCTGCAGCGTCGCTCACGACGCGGCTCAAATATCTGCAAAAACTCGCTGCCGAGGCGCGATCAGCACGCGCCCGGTATGGTGCCGCGCCGCTAACAGCCACCCCGGGGTCGTGATGCTGCTCGATATCCATGAACCCGGCGAAACCCCAACGCCGCATGAAACAGACTCGACCGCGGTCGGTATCGATCTCGGCACGACCAATTCGTTGGTCGCCGTATCCAGTGGCGGCAAGCCTGAAGTTCTCCGCAATATTCACGGCGAGGGGCTGGTACCATCGATCGTTGCCTATGACGCGGATCAGGTCGTTGTCGGTTACGCGGCACGCAAGAGCCTCGCCGATGCCCCGGAGCTGGTCGTGAGTTCGATCAAACGATTAATGGGTCGAGGACTCGAGGATGTAAAGAGGTTAGCTGGCGCGCTGCCATTTGAGGTCGATGAGAGCGCCGAAGGCATGGTCCGCCTCAAACTGGCCGGTCGCACGCTGACACCGGTCGAAGTTTCAGCAGAGATTCTCCGCACGCTAAAGCGGCGGGCGGAGAAATCCTTGGATCGTGAGGTCACGCGGGCGGTGGTTACCGTACCGGCCTATTTCGATGATGCAGCCAGAACAGCGACTAAGGATTCTGCGAGACTCGCTGGGCTAGACGTACTCCGATTGGTCAATGAACCGACCGCTGCGGCGCTCGCATACGGCCTCGACAAGGGATCCGAGGGGCTCTATGCGGTCTTTGATCTCGGAGGCGGAACGTTCGACGTCTCCATCTTAAAAATGCAAAAAGGTGTGTTCCAAGTACTCGCGACCGGTGGCGATTCAGCTCTGGGTGGCGACGATTTCGATCACGCTATCGCCGAGCGATTTCTGTCGGAACGGGCGCGAGACACCGGGTTAGATGAAACGACACCGGTCGATGCCAAGCTGGCGCTGGAAACAGCCCGCTCGGCCAAAGAACATCTTACCGAAAACGACAATGGCAGTTGGTCCCTTGGTGGACGTGGCACCCAATCTGTTCATACGCTCGACACCGCAACCTTCGATACCCTGATAACGCCGCTGGTTGATCGAACGATCGAGATCTGTCTATCGGTGGTCGAGGATGCCGAGCTAAACGTTAATGACATTGCCGGCGTTGTCCTCGTCGGCGGGTCCACCAGAGTGCCGCAGGTGCGCCGCAGGGTGGCCGCGTGTTTTGGCTGCGAGCCGCTCGCCGACATTGATCCGGATGAAGTGGTGGCGCTCGGCGCGGCTCTTCAGGCTGAAGCACTGACCGCGGGCTCGGATACGTTGCTCCTCGATGTGACGCCTTTGTCACTCGGCCTCGAAACGATGGGTGGCGTTGTCGAGAAGGTTATTCACCGCAACACGCCAATCCCGGTCGCGATGGCCCAGGAATTCACGACCTACCAAGACGGCCAAACCGCGATGCTCATTCACGTCGTTCAAGGTGAGCGCGAGATGGTTGACCAAAACCGTTCACTCGCTCGTTTCACCCTGCACGACATTCCGCCTTTGACCGCTGGTGCGGCGCGAATTCACGTAAACTTTGCGCTTGATGCCGACGGCATCCTGACTGTGAGCGCGCGTGAACAATCGACCAGTATCGAGCAGCGTGTCGAGGTCAAGCCGAGTTATGGCCTGAGTGACGAGGATATGGAATCCATGCTGCGCGACAGCATGAAACATGCACGCGTGGACATGGAGACTCGCATGCTCACGGAATCCCGGGTCGAAGCGCAACGCAATGTGCTGGCCCTTCGCGCTGCGTTAGACGCTGACGGTGATCTGTTGCGTGCAATCGAGCGACGGAGCGTAGAGAACGCGCTCGCCGGTCTCGAGAAAGCGATGGCGACGCCAGACCGGGAGCTTATTGAGGGCTGGATCGAAAAACTCGACAACGAGACACAATTCTTCGCCGAACGGCGTATGGATCGCGGTATTCGGGAAGCGTTGGCCGGCGTCTCTGTCGACGATCTCGAACGCGGCGTTGGCACCGATGCCGATTCGGCTGCCGAGTGATGCCAACAATTAGCTGACTCA
>CAUZWH010000263.1:0-4928 GCA_963583675.1 Alphaproteobacteria bacterium | reverse complement strand
CTCCACGACCTGCGCGGCTCCACGATCGACCAGGTCGGCTATTTGTCGCGCGCGGCGGCGTTGGCCCTATTGCTCGTCGTCGCATTGGTGATCTATGCGGTCGCGGTGGCGCCCCTTATCGCTCAGGCGGGGCGTGAATCCGTTGTTCTCGCATTGTCGCAAGAGCGCCTCGCTAGGTTTCAAACGCTTGCGGCGCAGATCGGCGAGCTAGAGCGTGCCTACGATCGCGTACGCGCGCGTGGACCCGTTGAGGGACTGTTTCTCAAAGCGTCGAGTCCGGCGACCGCAAGTGCGCGTCTGCAAGAGCACATCAAGGAACTCGTTAAATCTTCCAACGCCAACATCACTAGCCTGTTTGCCCTTCCGCCCGTCGCCAAGGAAGATCATCGGCGCATCGGCCTGCGTGTTTTGATGACCGTGGACCCGACGTCGCTGCAGCGCATCCTGCACGGGATTGAAACAGCAGAACCGGTTCTCATTGTCGAAAAACTATATGTCCGCGCGCGTACGGCGCGCAGTGTCAATGTTGTCCGTGATCTCGACGTCGAAATCGAGATCGTGGGTTTTCTCGGCAACCCGGCGGCCAACAACGCGGCCAACATGGACAAAACTAAATGAGTTCGGTAATGCCCTCGCCGCGCAAACGATTGCTGGTGGCGTTATGTGCCGCGTTGGCAGTCGTCATCATTGTCGAGTTGGGATTGCCAGTGGCCGCCGACCGCGATCGCGTAGCGCTGCGACCGGTGGCAAGCGTTGAGGCCGATCTGGCCGCGTTGAACCAATCAAAAACCGCTTTGCCAGCGCTGAATGCGCTAACTGAAACACGCGAGCGGCCCGTGTTTGTGGCCACCCGCCGCGTTTCGCCAGCCGGGGCCGGGGCCGCGGGTCGGAACGACAGCCTTATTCTCGGCCGTTATCGCCTCATGGGTGTGGTTATAACCCCGCAACGGCGGACCGTCGTGGTCAAACCCGCGCGCGGCGGCAAGACAACCGAGCTCCGCGTTGGCAGCAAGATCGATGGCTGGACGGTCGATCAAATCGCGCCCGAGTTCATGAAGCTAACATCCGGCGGGCGCACGGAAACGATTTCACTGGTGCCCAAACGAGGTAAGTGACTCCCTAATCCATCGTTTCCCAATCGTTTTCCCGGGGTTTTCCCATGGGTTTCTCATAAGATTAACTGTAAGTTTTGGCCTTTGCGGCCAGCGCAATAGCTAGCGGATAAGTCAGTGCGGCATAGGAGCACAATTATAGGGGTGGCGGCTTCGATCGCTGTGGCGATCGGCGTCTCTTCTTGTGCGCTCAAACCGGTTGATGTGCCTAAGCAGCTGCGCCAGAAAGCGGCCACGGTCGCGCCGCCGCAAACCATCCAACCGGCGGCTGCACGACCCTCTGTACAACCCTCCACACAACCCTTGGCGCCTGCAGTAACCCAAACCCAGGCGGTCGAAACCACGTCCAACCAGACCGTACCGCAACAAACCAAGCTCGTTGAGGTTTACCCGCCACGCGGAAAGTCGGTCGTTGCCGGAGAGCGGCGCGCCATCGCGTCCAGTCGCGGCGATATCACGCTAAATTTTGAAAACGCTGATGTTCGAATCGTAATCGAAACGGTCTTAGACGACTTGCTTGGCGTCAATTACGTCATCGATCCGGATATTCGCGGCAACATTACGATCCGCACGGCACGCCCGATTAACCGCGCGGCGCTGCTGCCAACCCTGCAAGTCATTCTTGCCGCCAACGGCGCTACGTTGCTGCGGGTCGGTAGCATATTCCGTGTCGCGCGGATCCAGGTAGCCGCGACGGCTGCACCCTTGCTCGGTGATTCTTCGGCAGCCGGCTACGGGCTCAGCGTATTGCCTCTGGGCTTTGTTGCGGCGCCGGAGATGCAGAAGATCCTGCAGCCAATCCTGCCGCCAGACTCCATCGTGCTCGCCGACGAGGTCCGTAATCTGCTGATCATTCGCGGCACGGCGGAGGAGCGGCAAACGGCCGCGGAGACCGTTGGGGTTTTCGACGTTGATCACCTTGCGGGCACCGCCGTTCTCCTCGAAAGCCTCGAGCGCGTAGATGTCGCAACGGTCATCGCCGAGTTGGAGAATATTTTCGGGAGTACCAAGGGCGGCCCACTCTCAGGCGTGGTTCGCTTCATTCCGATCGAACGATTGAACGCGGTTTTGGTGCTCACGCAGCAGCCCCGCTATCTCGACGAAGCGCGCAATTGGATCGCGCGGCTCGATCGTAGTCAGAACCTTACCGGGCGGCAGTTGTTCGTTTACTACGTGCAAAACGGCAAGGCTGCGGACCTCGCCAAAACACTGAGTAGCGTGTTCACCGGCAGCGAGCGTCCCGTGGTTGCCAGCGTCTCGGTCGCTGCGGCATCGACAGCCAGTACCGCTGGCACGGCTCAGCCAGCTTCTCCGGCTGCGGTCGCCGCATCACCTGCCGCCGCCAGCGCCTTGCGTGGTGCCGGTGTGCGTATCATCGCCGATGAGGTCAACAACGCGTTACTGATACTCGCCGATCGCGCCGAATACGGGCAGATCCAGTCGGCGCTTGCCAAGCTCGACATCGTCCCGCTGCAAGTGCTGATCGAAGCCACCATCCTCGAAGTCACGCTCACAGACGTGCTGCGGTTCGGCGTTCAGTATTTCTTCAATTCTGGCGGTCTCGATCTGGCCGATGGCGGCAAGACAATCCTATCTACCGCTACCGCGCCGATTCAATCGCTGCTGCCGGGGTTTTCGTTCACGTTGACCAACGGCGCCAGTCCCAAATTCATCATCGACACGCTATCCCAGGTGACCGAGGTAAATGTGTTGTCGTCACCCTCCGTGCTGGTGCTCGATAATCAGAGCGCCCGCCTTCAGGTTGGTGACCAGGTGCCGGTCACGAGCCAGGCCCAGCAAAGCGCGCTAACCGGCGGGGCGTCGCTGGTGAACACGATTGAGTATCGCGATACCGGCGTCACGCTCGACGTCCGGCCGCGCGTGAACGCGAGCGGACTGGTTACGCTCGAGATCTCGCAGGAGATCAGCTCGGTTATCGCGACCACGACGTCGACCATCAACTCGCCGACGATTCAGCAGCGTCTGATCAGCAGCACCGTCGCCATCAATAACCAGGAAACCGTTGTGCTCGGCGGCCTGATCCGGGCGGACAATACCGAGGACAAGGCTGGTATTCCCTTCCTCAACGATCTGCCGTTGATTGGGAGTCTATTTGGCTCGCAATCGAGCACCATTAATCGAACCGAATTATTGGTCATTCTTACGCCGCGGGTGGTGCGCAATCAGCTCGAAGCGAGAAACCTCACGCGCGACATGGGCCGTCGATTCGCCGCGGTTCTCGAACTGATGGAGATCGGCATTAAACAGCCGCGCCGCTTCGCGCCATCATCCCGGTAGGGATGCATTAAACGCGCCGCGTTAGCGAGATTTTGAACGAGGCCCCTTAGCGGGGGCACTGGGAGCACACAAGGCTATACGTGAGGCCGTAAAGCGAGACGACGTATTAGCGACGCCCTAGCCGTGCCGCCCGACCGATTGAGCCGGTTTCTAGTTGGCCTCGAAGCTGGCTGTCAGACTGTACTCACCCAACCCGCCACAGCAATGGCTCACCCGCACGAAATAGGTGCCGGCCGCGAGCGCTTGGTTGAGGCTGAAGTTGTACCACAGGCCGCCGTCGCTATCGGAGCCGATGCTGGTGCCACCGGCATTTTCAAGACTAACGTCGACGTCGGTGGGACCGCTCGACGATACCTGCAGCGTCCCGCCGCCGCCGAGGACCACCTGGAATACATCACTGTCACTAGTCGAACTGATCCGCCCCGATGTTGTGCTCGCAGCCGCGATTGCGGTCGCGGCCAGCGTCGTATCGCCGTGATCATCTGCCTCTGCCACCAGCGCGCCGCTGCCGCTAACGATCAGCACATCAAACGAGTCCGCCGGCAGCATCGTATCGCCGAGGTTGTAGACAAAGATCTTGGTTAGCCCAGTGGCGGTCGCGGCGGATGTCTTGACCGTCGCGGTGATGCGGGTGTCGTCGACGAAGGCGACGTTTTCAAACGTGACGCCTTCCGGGCCCATTAGGAAGGGCGTGCCACCGGCATTGCTGTATCCCTCACCGTCCAGGGTTATCGCCGTGGTCGTGCCGTGGGCAAGAATGCCGTGTCCCTCGAGCATGGCATCGCGCGCCTGATCGACCACTGAGGTGAGGTCATCAGACGAGAACCCAACCAATGCCGATTTTATAGCCGCCGGAATTTCGGCGCTCGCGCCGACCAGCAATTTGAACATATAGCCCTGCGCCGCGGCGAGATCGGTGAACCAGCGTCCCCCTGCGCCATCGAGGCCGACATAGTATTGGTTGCCGACGCGGCGATATTGCTGCGCTAGATTGACCGCGTTGCCGCCGAGCTGTTGGTAGATGTCGTAGATCCGAAGATTTGCACGCGCCCAATCGGCGTCCGCCAACGTGTAGCCCTCGGTCCCCGAGACGTTGGCGATGTCCTCACCCGGATTATAGGTGAGCGTGAGGCCGGTGGTTTGCGCGCCCTGCCGATCGAGATAGAACTGTGACAGGCTGGTGAGTCCGGTCACCATGTTATCGAGGCTTCCCAGATAGTTGTTGCGCCCCGTTGCATCGTTAACCGTGATCGTTCCCGCCGATACGGTCGCGGGCATCGCGCCGATCATGCAGGCGACCAGCAGCGCCGCGCTGAATAGTTTAGTTAGATACATTCTAATCAACCTCAAATAGGCTACTGCACGCCGAACGAATCACGCCAGTACTCAATTCCCGATACGACAGGCGGCGCCAGAATACCCAAATTTTAGGGACCAACCAAGGGGATTGCTTAGAACTACGGTCGCAACAGTCCGGTTAGTCAGGTCGTTGACGCCATATTCAAAGCGTATAGCTAC
>CAUZWH010000262.1:0-4934 GCA_963583675.1 Alphaproteobacteria bacterium | reverse complement strand
AACCCGCCGCGAGCGCCACGAAGAACTCGTTGAGTTCTCGATCAGCGGGGCAATTTACCAAGCGCGTGTCGCGCATGAGAGCAGCGACAATTCCGGCCGTGTCCATATGAACGTCTTGTGGGAGATGGGCGCGGCGGAGAGAATTCTACTTGGGATATTGGAAGGCGCGAAGGGACTCGTACACGGCATAACCTGCGGTGCCGGCATGCCTTATCGATTGGCGGAGATCGCTGCCCGATATGGCGTCCATTACTACCCTATCATTTCGTCGTCGCGTGCCTTCCGAGCCTTGTGGAAGCGGGCTTACCACAAGTTTGGCGAACTCATGGGCGCGGTCGTCTATGAAGATCCTTGGTTGGCCGGTGGACACAACGGTCTATCAAATAACGAAGATCCTCAAAAACCCGAAGATCCGTTCCCTCGCGTCCTTGAGTTGCGCAAGCTCATGAACGAATTTGGTCTTCACGACACGCCAATAATCATGGCTGGCGGCGTTTGGTATCTTCGCGATTGGGAGAGCTGGATCGATAACAAGGAGTTGGGACCGATCGCGTTCCAGTTTGGGACGCGCCCACTGCTTACCAAAGAGAGTCCGATCTCGGATGCCTGGAAGCAAAAACTCGTCAACCTCAAACGCGATGATGTATTTCTAAACCGCTTCAGTCCGACCGGTTTCTGGTCATCCGCCGTAAACAACGGATTTATCGAAGAACTGCGCGAACGAAACGAACGCCAAATCGCCTACACAACCGAGAAAACCGGCGAGCACTCCGCACCGTTTCCGGTCGGTGCGCGCAAACGCGAAGTCTTTGTCACCGATGTTAACGCCGAACGCGGCCGTGCCTGGCAGGACAGTGGGTTTACCGAGGCGCTCAAGACACCGGACTCCACGCTTATTTTCCTTACCCCCGAGAAAGCAAATTTGATACGCCACGACCAGATTGAGTGCATGGGGTGTCTTAGTCAGTGCAAGTTTTCCAACTGGGCGGAGAGCGAGACTGGCTCGACCGGCCGCAAGGCGGATCCGCGAAGTTTCTGCATACAGAAGACCCTGCAAGACATCTCGCATTCGGAGCGCCTCGAGGACAATCTCATGTTTGCCGGTCACGGTGCCCACCGCTTTTCGACAGACCCGTTTTATTCGAACGGTTTCATCCCGAGCGTCAAACAGTTGTTTGCTCGAATTCTCACCGGCGATTGAGCCGCCCTAAGGATGACAAGGTGCTAAAAACAGGCGATCAAGCCGTGTTGTGTGCTTCAAGGTCGCGATGATTGAATCAGGCCGCGACACGGGGCGCCAATTTGCCAGTTTGGTGAAGCAATTACGACGTGCGGGTTTATGCCCAACGCGTCAGCGCCTTGCATTAGCCAGCCTTTTGTTCGAAGGGGATAATCGCCACGTCTGTGCCGAGAACCTTTTCGACGATGCTCAGGCCGGCAACATTCGCGTGTCGCTCGCGACTGTTTACAACAGTTTGCATCAATTCACCGAAGCGGGGTTGCTACGGGAAGTGACGGTTGCTCCGGGTCGTTCCTATTTCGATACGAACATTACTGACCATCATCATTTTTATCACGAGGATGACGGATCGCTTGTCGATATTCCCGACGATGATGTGATATCCACCCATTTGCCGGTGCCGCCCGAGGGGACGAAAATCACCGGGGTTGATATTGTCGTACGTATCGAATCTAAGAAATAGGCTCCCAAATCAATAAAATAAGTTCGAAAAATCACCAACCTATTGATCTTTGTAGAATTATTCTAATCGTTGACGCAGGATGTAGAACGACCTTATAACAAATTGGCTCGAACATTTGGCAGACCGCACCGATAAACGATGTGGGCCGATTAATGATCGACCTGACCAACTAAAACCACCCAACAATCGAACTTCATAACAACAACGATACCTAGCAATTATTACTAACCAACTTGGCACGGAGGAGAAAAACCAATGCCCAATCTCAAAGGAACCAGTACCGAAGACAATCTAAAAGCAGCTTTTGCCGGTGAGTCCCAGGCGAACCGCCGCTATCTGTATTTTGCGCAAAAAGCCGACGTCGAGGGCTACAACGATGTCGCAGCCGTATTTCGGTCCACGGCTGAGGGCGAAACCGGCCATGCGCATGGTCATTTGGAGTACCTGGCCGAAGTCGGCGACCCCGCCACCGGTGAGCCGATTGGGGCGACGTCCTCAAATCTGAAAGCAGCAATTGCCGGCGAGACACACGAATACACCGATATGTATCCGGGAATGGCGAAATCTGCGCGCGACGAAGGATTTGATGAGATCGCGGATTGGTTCGAAACACTCGCCAAGGCCGAAAAATCGCATGCCGGTCGCTTCCAAAAAGCGCTCGATTCTCTGGATGGGTGAGCGCACCTCGCACCCTACCCGTTATCAGCTCCACGACGGACGCGATGGAAGGGGCTTCGGCCCCTTCCGTTGTTTGACGATGCTGTTGCGCAAGCTGGAACGCAGGCGGCTGCGCAACAGGACACAAGATACGATCACTGATTAGAAATTTGGGCTTGTGCGATGAAGGAAGGCAGCACGGAAGCACCGACACGCCGCCCCATTGCGTGGCAGGACGCCTCTTTCTATGACTGGGACGATCTCGACGCCGAACTCCATCGGGTCTTCGACATCTGTCATGGTTGCCGCCGTTGTTTTAATCTTTGCGATAGTTTTCCAAGGCTGTTCGACCTCATCGACGATTCAGAGACCGGTGAACTCGACTCAGTCGCAAGCGAAGATTTCAAGCCCGTCGTCGACGCCTGTACATTGTGTGACATGTGTTTCATGACTAAATGTCCTTATGTGCCGCCGCATGAATTCAACCTTGATTTTCCCCACCTTATGCTTCGATATCGCGCCGCAGAGCGACGACGCAGTGGTGGCGGGTTCCGCCAGCAACAGATCAGTGAGACGGACCGAAATGGTCGCCTGGCTGGAGGAGTAGCGGGGCTCGCAAATTGGGCGAGTCGCTCTAGCAATCGCATCACGCGCCCGATTCTCGAGAGTGTGGCAGGGATCAACCGCGACGCGTCGTTGCCGGCATTTCACCGTAAGACGTTCGTCAAGCAGGCAAGAAACGACACGCCGATCGTTAATCGCGACGCACCTGGCTTCGGTCGCAAAGCGGTTTTGTTTGCTACCTGCTTCGTTAACTACAACAATCCTGGGATCGGCAACGCAGCCCGTCAAATTCTTGCTCGTAACGGTGTCGACACCGAGATCGCGTATCCCACGTGTTGTGGAATGCCACAATTGGAGCAGGGCAATATAGAGGATGTCGCGGCCAAAGCACGGCTGGCATCGGCAGAGTTGGCCCAGTGGGTAGACAAGGGTTGTGACGTTATCGCGTTGATCCCATCATGTGCGCTTATGCTGAAATTTGAGTGGCCGCTCATTCTCCCCGACGATGGGACCGTCGCGAAGGTCTCCGAAGCGACCAGCGATATCACTGAATATATCGTTGATATCGCGCGCAATGAGGGCCTTGCACCGGGCCTGGGGCCACTCGATGGGGCGGTGGCACTGCATCTGGCATGTCACGCGAGGGCACAGAATATGGGCCCTAAGGCGGCGGAACTCCTGAAGCTTATTCCCGACTCCGATCTCACGGTCGTTGAGCGATGCTCAGGGCACGGTGGTTCGTGGGGTGTATTGCAGGAGAACTTCGATGTGGCCGTGAAAATTGGTCGTCCCGTCGCACGCCAAGCACTCGAAAGCAAAGCACCTTACGTCGCTTCGGAGTGTCCGTTGGCGGCAGATCATATTGTCCAGGGCATGTCGATCCTTGGCGAGGGCAAAAGCAGCGCCCAGTCCTGCCATCCGGTTGAGCTTTTTGCGCGCGCGTACGGGATTGATGTTTGATCCCCACTTTGTGGCCGATGGGTCATGAACTCGGCACGAATTCTGACCCGTGACGACGTTTTATCGCTCGAGGAATATGAAAAGATACGCCCGCAGCGACGCGGCGATATCCTCAAGGTAAAGCAGCGGCGGCGAGTATCGGTGGGCCCCTTCGCGACCTTCTATTTCGAGAGTTACGATACCATGTGGTACCAGGTGCATGAGATGCTGCGCATCGAGGGTGGTGGTATCGCCCAGATTGAAGAAGAAATCGAAGCGTTTGCACCTCTGGTTCCGGCCGGTCGCGAGTTCGTCGCGACGTTGATGTTTGAAATCCCCGACGCTGAACGGCGCGACCGAGTTCTACACGAGCTCGGTGGCGTCGAAGAAACCGTGTTCATCTCAGTAGGCGGCACGCGCAGCGCCGCGATCCAAGAAGGCGATATTGAGCGTACCAATTCAGGCGGGAAGACCTCGGCTGTCCACTTTCTACGATTCCCTCTTTCGGACGATCAGGCCGCCTATTTCAAAACGAAAAGCTGTGAAGTAGTACTCGGGATCGGACACGCCAACTATTCCCATATGGCCGGACTGACTGAAGCAGCGCGATCAGAGCTTGTCGGCGATCTGAGCTAGACTCTGTTTACGGCAAGAGCCCTGTTAACCGCCGTCGTCTGGTGCTGGATAGACGCCCCACAAACGTGAACGCTCGATCCAACCACGAATTCCAGCGACCTCGACACGGCACCAGCCCTCGGCGCATTTAACGATATCGGCGACAACGCCAGGTTCTACACGTGCGACTGGTACGGAATTTGAACCGGCATCCTTGAACAGTACGCCGATCGTTTTGCCACGAACGACCACCGAACGCTTGCCCGAAAGCAGGCTTCGATGAACCCAACCCTCGGCGCCGTCACGGTCGCGCACTTTGCGCCACAGCTCAAACTCAGCCACAACCTCGACCGGCAGGCCACGCCGTACGAAAACCCAAGCGATCGGATACTGGACGCCGGGCCCTGCGCGGACATTGATTTCATCGGCGCGCAGGGAAACAAACCGCGGCACTTC
>CAUZWH010000261.1:0-4934 GCA_963583675.1 Alphaproteobacteria bacterium | reverse complement strand
GCTGTATAGTCCGGCCCGGCGATGACCGATCAGACCCCCGCCGCGTCGAGCCAGGCGCTCCCCGAGACCACCGCCGGCTGGCACCGCCGGGTCTGGAAACTGACCTGGCCGATGGTGATCTCCAACCTGTCGATCCCGCTGCTCGGCGCGGTCGACACTGCCGTGGTCGGCCATTTGGACGAGCCGACCTATCTCGGCGCGGTGGCGGTCGGCGCGGTGATCTTCAACTTCATCTATTGGGGCTTCGGCTTCCTTAAGATGAGCACCACCGGCTTTACGGCGCAGGCCCATGGCGCCGGCGATGCCGATGAGGTGCGCGCCACCCTGGCCCGCGCGCTCGGAATCGCGCTGGTGCTGGCGCTTGCGGTGCTGGCGCTGCAGATCCCGCTCGGTCTCGCCGCGCTTTATCTGTTCGAGGCCAGCGCCGGGGTCGAGACGTTGACCGGGGTCTACTTCGAGGTGCGGATCTGGAGCGCGCCGGCGGCGCTCGCCAACTACGTCATTCTCGGCTGCTTCCTCGGTACCCAGAACCCGCGCGCCGCGCTGCTCCATCTGGTCTGCCTCAACGGCGTCAACATCATCCTCGACATTGCTTTCGTCGCCGGCTTCGGCTGGGGCGTTGCCGGGGTCGCGGCTGCCTCGGTGATCGCCGAATACGCGGCCCTGCTGCTCGGCGCTGTGTTGCTGGCACGTATCCTGCGCCGGATCGGCGGCACCTGGGTGCGCGAGCGGATCCTCGCGCTGGCCCAACTGCGCCGCACCTTGCGCGCGCATGGCGACATCTTCATACGCACGCTGTGCCTGCTACTCGCGTTCGGTGTGTTCACCGCGCAAGGCGCCAAGCTCGGCGACGTGACCCTGGCCGCCAACGCCATCCTGCTCAACTTCCAGTCGTTTACCGCGTTCGCGCTCGATGGCATCGCCCACGCCGCCGAAGCGCTGGTGGGTGGCGCGTTCGGCGCCCGCAACCGGGCCGCGTTACGCTCGGCGGTGGCGATCTCGACCCTGTGGGCGGTGGTGATAGCAGTGGCCATGACGGCGGTTTATGCAGCCGGCGGCACGGCGATCATCGGCCTGCTGACCAGCCTGGCCGACGTCCGCGCGGTGGCGGCGGAGCATCTGATCTGGGCGATTGCGCTGCCCCTGGTTTCGGTGTGGAGCTACCAGCTCGACGGCATCTACATTGGCGCGACCCGCACCGCTGCGATGCGCAATGGCATGGCCTTGTCGCTGGCGGCCTATGGGGTGGCGATGTGGCTGGTGTTTCCCGCCTGGGGCAACCACGGACTGTGGTTTGCGTTCGTAGTCTTTATGGTTGCGCGCGCGATCACGCTGGCGTTTTGGTATCCGGCGCTGGAGCGGAGCCTCCCGGCAACCCCCAGTCCTGCTAGGTGATCACCTGGTCGATGGCTTCGTCGAGGCTGACATTGCGCGCGATCGGGGCACCGGCGTCGCTGAGGAGGTCGTAGGTGCCGTCGGTCAGGCGGGTGAGCGTCAACCGCAGCTCATGATCGCCGGCCCGATAGAAGACCACGCGCGAGGGTTGGGCATCCTGCCAGGTGCCGTAGCCGCACCAGCAACTGCCCGGCGTCGAATCGCGCCTCTATGCGATCGAGATCGTCATGCGTGAAGCTCACAGGATGGGATAGACGGTATAGCGGGTTGAACAAGACCGGCGCGGCGCTGCGATAGCGGCTGGCGCGACGTCCGCCATAGATGAGAACGGGGCGCTCAGGCCCCATTGTTTCGGCTGCCATTTTCGGTCGTTCTGTCCGTTCCGGTCATCAGGGCCGCACTCCCCTGATTAGCGGCCACCGCTACACGCCGCTTGATAGAGAAGATCGGCATTCAACCACCTTGATTCAGGGGGGGTACGACCTTGTGACCAATCGTGAATGCGGGTTGACCCGAAAGTTCAGGTCGAGAGTTCCGGCCGATTCCTGAAATATTCGAGGGCTTCCGGATTGGCCAGGGCGTCGACGTTCTTCACCGGGCGATCGTGGACGATGTTGCGCACCGCGAGTTCAACGATCTTGCCGCTGATTGTGCGCGGGATATCGGCGACCTGAACGATGCGGGCGGGCACATGCCGCGGGGTCGCGTTTTCGCGAATCCGCCGCCTGATTTGCTCGACGAGGGCCTTGTCGAGGTCCAACCCCTCGCGCAATTTGACGAACAGGACGACGCGGGTATCGCCGTCCCAATCCTGGCCGATGACCAGGCCCTCGACGACATCGTCGATCTGTTCGACCTGGCGATAGATCTCAGCGGTGCCGATACGGACGCCACCGGGATTAAGCACGGTATCGCTGCGCCCATAGATGATCATGCCGTCGTGTTCGGTGAGTTCGACATAGTCGCCATGGCGCCAGACATTGGGGTACACGTCGAAATAGGCGGCGTGATATTTGGCGCCATCGGGATCCTCCCAGAAGCCAATCGGCATCGAGGGGAACGACGCCGTACACACCAATTCGCCCTTGGCGCCGCGCACGGGTGCGCCGGCATCGTCGAACACCTCGACCTTCATGCCGAGTGCGCGAGCCTGGATTTCGCCGCGCCACACCGGTCCCATCGGATTGCCGCCGACGAAACAGGCGATCAGGTCGGTGCCGCCTGACATCGACGCCAGGCACACATCGCTTTTCACCTTGGCATAGACATAGTCGTAGCCCTCCGGCTTGAGCGGCGAGCCCGTCGACAGGATCGTTGCGACCGAGGACAGGTCGTGGCTCTGGGCCGGCGCGAGTTCGGCCTTTTCGCAAGCATCGATGAACTTCGCCGAGGTCCCGAAAACGTTGATGCCGACCGCCTCGGCGAGATCGAACAGGACGCGGCCCCCAACGTGGAAGGGCGAGCCGTCATAGAGCACCAGGGTGGCCTCCGAGGCCAGCGCTGAGACCAGCCAGTTCCACATCATCCAGCCGCAGGTGGTGAAATAGAACAACCGGGTGCCCGGCTTGATATCGCAATGCAGCCGATGCTCTTTGATGTGCTGGATCAGGGTGCCGCCGATCCCGTGCACGATGCACTTGGGCACACCGGTGGTGCCCGACGAATACATGATGTAGAGTGGGTTGTTGAACGCGAGCCGCGTAAACGAGATGTCGCGTGGCGGGTAAGGCGCCACGAAATCGGCCAGCAGTTCCGCCTCCAAGCCCTCGAGCGCGGGCCGCTCGGCGAGATAGGGCACTACGATCAGCTTTTGGAGTTTGGGCAATTGCGCGGCAATGGCCTGGGCTCGTGCGAGCGAATCGACCCGCTTACCCGCATAGATATAACCATCGGCGGTGAACAGAACCTTGGGTTCGATCTGGCCAAACCGGTCCATCACGCCCTTGATGCCAAAATCGGGCGAGCACGACGACCACACCGCACCTAGGCTGGTGGCCGCCAGCATGGCAATGACGGCTTCCGGCAGATTGGGGAGGAAGCCGGCAACGCGATCGCCGGCAACGACACCGCACGCGGCCAGCGCCTGGGCGAGGCGCGAGACCGCGTCGTAGAGCCCACCGTGGCTGAGTTCGCGACGCTGGCCATCTTCGCCGGAGAAGATCAGGGCCGGCGAATCGTCGCGCCGCCGCAGCAGATTCTCGGCGAAGTTGAGACGGGCGTTGGGGAACCAGCGAGCGCCTGGCATCTTGTCGATATTCTCGACGACGACGTCGCCCCGAGTGTCCGCGATGATACCGCCGAAATCCCAAACCGCGGTCCAGAAATTCTCGGGTTGCGCCACTGACCAGCGATAAAGATCGTCCCAGCCGGATAGATCGGCGCGGTAGGTTTCGCCAACTGTCTTAATAAAGGCTGCGGCATTGGTTGCCGCGACCCGCTCGGGTGGCGGGGTCCATAGCGGTTGTTGCGCAGACTGTTGGCTAGGGGCCATTTTGTGGTCAGACCACCCGGTTCATCGGCGTCACCGTGATCTTCTTCCACACCCCTTCGGTGACATAGGGCTCGCGTTTGAGATAGGCGTCGAGGGCGCGCCGGGTTTTGAAGTCGACCACCATCATCGAGCCGATCATGGTGCCGTCCTCGCCGAGTAACGCGCCGCCGACCTCGAGTTGCTTCTTCTTGATGAGGCCCTGGACCCCTTCCAGATGGGTCGGCCGGATGGTCTGGCGGAGCTGGGCCGCTTTCTTACCTTTGCCATCATGCGCGACGATTAGGAATTTCATGATTTCCCTCGCTTGGGTTGATCTCGGGCGGGGTAAACGAATTTGCGAAAATGCCGTGGACGCCTGAATTTCGCAAGGCTGGCACCCGATCTTGGCATTGGTCAATATCAGCGACACCGCCTAGGTTGCATCGATGCTGACCGCAGGCAAAAGAATAATCGGCATAGGAAATATGCTGTCACCGCCGCTGCGTGCGGCGGCCTATATGGTCAGCGCCTGCGTCGTGTGGAGCTTCATGACCTGGATCGTGCGCTATTTGAGCACCGATCTTCACGCCTTCGAAATCGTCTTTTTTCGCAACTTGTTTGGCTTCGTCGCGATCGCGCCTTTTTTGTTCCGCCATGGCATACCGGCGTTTCCGCGCCAGGAAATTTGGCTGTATGTGGTGCGGGCCGGCTTCGGTCTGATCGCGATGATGGGGTGGTTTTACGCCATCACAGTCATGCCGCTGGCCAGTGCTACCGCGCTCAGCTTTGTCGCGCCGATTTTTGCAACCATTGCGGCGATCTTCGTGTTGGGTGAAGTGGTGCGTATTCGGCGCTGGACCGCGACGATCGTCGGCTTCGCCGGCGCTATGGTCGTGCTGCGCCCCGGCTCGGACGATATCAGCCTCGGTGCGATCGTAGCGCTGATGTCATCGGCGGCGATCGCCGTGGTGATCGTGCTGGTGAAGATATTGGCGCGCACCGAAACATCGGATCGCATCGTCGCCTTTCACACCGCAATTTTGCTACCGCTGTCGCTGCTGGCGGCGGT
>CAUZWH010000260.1:0-4945 GCA_963583675.1 Alphaproteobacteria bacterium | reverse complement strand
TCGCCGCGGCGGGGGCCGCATCGGCAAAACCCCAACGTATCGCTTCGCTCAACCTATGCACGGATCAGCTCGCGCTGATGCTGGTCGAGCCCAAGCGGATCGTCACGGTAACATTTCTCGCCCGCGATCCGTCAACCTCCTATATGGCCGCTGCTGCTGCTGCGATCCCGATCAACCACGGCCGTCTCGAACAAATCCTGCCGCTCAAACCGGATCTGGTCCTGGCTGGCCGCTACACCACCCATTTTACCAAAACATTGCTGCGCAAACTTGGCTATCCCCTCTTTGAAGCCGATATTCCCAACACCTTCGACGGCATCCGCGATCAAATTCGTGAGCTTGCCGCGTTGCTTGGCGAGACGGCAAAAGGTGAAGCACTGATCGCCGGGATGGACGCAAAACTGGCGCAGGCTGGCACTCGCGGCGGTGCCAAACCAATCGCCGCGCTCTATGGGCCGCGTGGCTATACGCAGGGTCGCGGAACCCTAGAGCACAGCGTCCTCACCGCTGCCGGCTATCGCAATCTGGCCGCGGAGATGGGCCTGGTCGGCTCGCGGGTGCTGTCGCTCGAAGTCTTGCTGCAACAGGCGCCGCGCTATCTGATTTTCAACGCGCGCGTCGACAAAGCGCCCTCGCTCGCCATGGCGGTGCTCGAACATCCTGCGCTAACTAAAGCCTTCGCCGGCACCGCCGCGGTCCGTATACCACCCCGGTTTTGGTATTGCCCGGGGCCCATGCTGGGCGACGCCGTGCAGTTTCTCGCCGAGGCGCGCCAATGACCGGGAAGCGCGGCATCCAACGGACTCCCGGAATTAAGCAGTCCACGCTTACGATCGGCCTCGCGATCGCGGTGTTGGCGCTGTTCGTGGTTTCTATCGGCGCTGGGCCTGCGGCGATGCCGCTCCTGACATCGATCGGTGAGTTGTGGCGAGAGGACCCCACTATCGCAGCCCTGATCCTCGGTGAAATTCGCCTGCCGCGGGCGATCCTCGCTGTGCTGATTGGCGCCAGCCTGGGTTTATCGGGCGCGGCCCTACAAGGGCTGCTGCGCAATCCCCTTGCCGACCCCGGGATTATCGGCGTCTCAAACACCGCAGCACTCGGCGTTGTGCTGGTCCTCTATTTCGGGGTCAGCCAATTCGCGGCATGGACCTTGCCGGCCGCCGGCATGATCGGCGCCGGACTCGCCGTTGTCGGCATTCTCATGCTCGCCGGCCGCGGCAGTTCGGTTCTCACCGTGATTCTCGCAGGTGTCGCGGTCAACGCGTTTGCCGGTGCTCTGACGACGCTGGCGATTAATCTGGCGCCGAGCCCGTTTGCCGTTGTCGAGATTGTCTTCTGGTTGCTCGGCTCGCTCGCCGATCGCAGCTTCGATCACGTGTGGCTGGCGCTGCCCTTTACGTTGCTAGGTTGGGTGCTGTTGTTCACCACCCGCCGGGCATTGGACGCGATGACGCTTGGCGAGGACACCGCGACCAGTCTCGGATTCAGCCTCGATCGAGTACGGCTGCGGGTGGTGATCGGCGCCGCCTGTTGTATCGGCGCTGGAGTCGCCGTCGCCGGCGCTATCGGCTTTGTCGGCCTCGTCATACCTCATCTGCTACGCCCCTTCGTCGGCCACGAACCGGGGCGCTTGTTGCTGCCCAGCGCACTCGGCGGCGCGCTCCTACTGCTGGCGGCCGACACCGCCATCCGCCTCACAACAACCGGCGCCGAACTCAAGCTCGGCGTCGTGACCGCCCTTATAGGCGCGCCGTTTTTCCTCCGCCTGATCGTACGTACACGCCAGGCGGTAACGTGAGGAAGATATGCCGCTCCTGACCACCACCGACCTGACGATCTCGTTCGGACCCCACTGGGTGGTCCAAGACGTATCGTGCGCGATCGAACGTGGCGAACTTGTCGGCCTGGTGGGCCCCAACGGCGCCGGCAAAACCAGCTTGCTGCGCGCGCTCGTCGGCCTCATCGATCCCGATCGCGGGGTCGTCCGCCTCGATGGTAGAGCAATCTCCGAAATGCCCCCGCGCCAGCGCGCGCGACAGATTGCCTACCTGCCCCAATCGCCAACTGTTCACTGGCCATTGGCGGTGCGCCGGCTGGTAGCGCTCGGGCGCCTGCCCCACCTCGACCCCTGGCAAGCGCCCAGCGGCGAGGATGAAGCGGCGATCGACGAAGCGCTCGCAGCCACCGATATCGTTGACTTGCAATCGCGAACTCTTGGCACGTTGTCCGGCGGTGAACGTCGGCTTGCGACCCTAGCGCGCGCACTCGCGGTCGGCGCCGATTTGCTACTCGCCGATGAGCCAGTTGCGGCGCTCGATCCCGGACATCAACTCCAAGTCATGGAACTACTGGCCCGCCTTACGCGCAGCTCTCGAGCTGCCATAGTAGTGCTCCACGATCTAACCCTCGCCGCACGCTTTTGCGATCGTTTGATCCTTCTGCACCGGGGGGAAATTCGCGCCGAGGGCCGCCCGGATCAGGTCTTGAACGACGCCAACCTCGCCGAGGTCTATGGTATACGGGCGCGTTTTGGCGAACCTCCAGAGCGCTACATAGTCCCCTGGGAGCGCATCGCGCCCAACGAATTGCCGCGAAACACTTCATGAGACCCCTTAGGTTCTTGCAAGCGTTGCGTCGCCCCCGGGCACTGGCCATCATGGCCTCACTCAGTGGGCATGTGGTCCTAGCCGCTGCGGGTTACGCCTATGTTATTTGGCCCAGTTCGCCGACGGTTGTGGTGATTCCCGTTGAGGTCGTAGCGTCACCGTTCGGACCGGGCAGCGGCAGCACCGCTAATACCAGTGCGAGCAACACCGCAGGTGGCGATCAGGCAGCGTCGGATGTTGAACCCGCTGGCCCTTCAGACGAGGAAACAGTTTCAAGCGATCAACCGCTCGAGAGTCCGGATCGCATTGCCTCTAAGGCCACCCCTGTAAGGCTACCAACCCAACCACCTGAAATTGATGCTGGGAATCGCGAGGTTGCTTCTGAGATCGCACCGCCGCAAGTCTCCGTCTCTATTCCCGACCCCATCGACCCCTCCCCGGTCCTCGCGAAAGCCATCGATCCGCCATCGCAAGTCAAACCAGAGATCGACCACGCCGCACTCTCCATCGTTGCAATACCAGATTCATCGTGGGCAGTTCCGACTCGGCAGCCCACACAGCAGGTCGACGTGATGCCGCTGCCGGTTGTGCAGCAGCCTATCTCTGCATCGATTGCGCCGCCCCGGATCGTCGCACCCACGATGAGCCCTACCCATCGGTCAGAATCTGACGTTGTTGTGACGAAGCGCCCACCGCTGCCGCGGACGCGGCCCGCGGAATTATTGCTCGCGCGGGCGACCAACGCGTCAGCCCCAGCCGCACAAGCACAACGTCCGACGATGCGATTCTCCCGCCCACGCCCGACGCTGCAATTCGAGTCCAATATTCTCGCTCACGCGCCGGCAAAGCCGCCGACCCAAATATCGCCCGACCAGAATTTGTTACTAGCACCGGCCCGCCTCGCGCCCACCGATTCATCAAACATCCGAACCACGGGTCGTAACATCGAGATGACGCGACGAGAAGACCCCACCAATCCAACGGTCGTGCCGGGTGCAAACCCCGGCGGTGGTATCGGCGCTGACGCGGGTGCCGACCTGCGTCCCCTACCGGGCAACCCCGCTCCCCGCTACCCCCGCCTGGCCCGCGAACGCGGGTGGCAAGGCCGCGTCGTCCTTGAGGTCGCGGTCATCGGTGACGGCACGGTAAACAACGCCAAGATTGACCAGAGCAGCGGTTACCGCGTTCTCGACCAGGCGGCATTGCAGGTCGTCCGTCGCTGGCGTTTTGCCGTCGACCAGCCGCGCCTACCTCCACAAGGAACCGTGGTTCGCGTGCCAATAACGTTTAAGCTAAGCGACTAACGCATGCTTTTATTTGTAATAATAGTTGGTCGCTATGAACGAGGCTCAAACACTCGCCGCCGCCCACCTCGCTGATCCATCGAGCGTTTGGGGAATCGGTTCCTACGGCGCCCTCGCTGAGTTTCGTCGTGATGCAGATGAACTCCTGCTTGCCGAAAACCCCGCCGCACTCGAGCTCGCGACCGGGCGCGGTGCGATACGCCTCAATCTCGATCCATCCCCGGAGATTGCCGCCTACGAGACGCTCGGTGCGCAACCGGGACGCTGGTTGCACGGTGTCGCCTTCACGCTAGCACCGTCCGATCGACCGCCCTGCGATACACTGACAGAGATCGGAGACGACGAGGCGGCGGTCCTCAATGGCGACCGTCACGCAATGCTCTTCGACCTCGGGCTTGGCACTGCAAATCTCGATGCCTACGTCCGAACCCACGATCCAGAACTCGTCGCCGCGCTCCGCAAGCAGGTCGGGCAACCGCTGCTCGGTGGGACCGGACGGGCGATGGGCTTGATCAAAGAAGCTCATCCGCATCGCGTTTTTGCGTCCTCACTGGGACGTATTGAAGTGTTCGTCCCGATCGGCTCGACCAAACACAACCGGCCAACGCCGGAGGGACCGCACACCCATGTGTTGCCGCGACTTCTGGCGGCCGGCCGAACCCATCCGGCGACGATCGATCTCGGCGACCGGCACCCTTGCTTGTGGTTATATCCGGCGAGCCCGACCCACGATTTTCGCGGTAATCCCCGCACCTTCGATCCCGAGCGGCACCAAGCCTTCCAGGAACTGCTTCGAGCCCATGGCCATCGCGACTTTGTCAGCGAGAAAAGCCGTGCGGTCGAGGCACTCGCGGGTGCGCGCGAACCTGCGGCGTTCAACCCGCCGGCCACCAGGCTGGGCCGCGCCGCGCTACGTATCGCGCTACGCCAATCAATCGCGCGCAACGGCGAAAGTCCCTATCTATCTGCCTGGCGCGAAACGTTCGACTTAACCACCAGCAATCTGACGCCGCAGGTCCACCTTCATTAAGC
>CAUZWH010000259.1:0-4951 GCA_963583675.1 Alphaproteobacteria bacterium | reverse complement strand
TTCTCGCGGCGTTAGGGTCGCCAAGACCCGGGTGGTGGTCTCGCGAAGGTTGCTCTGAATCGCCGCGTCGATCGGCAGAACAGCGTTTTTATCCTCGATGAAATCGCCGAGGTGACTGTCTTCCTCATCGCCAATCGGTGTTTCCAGACTGATCGGCTCCTTGGCGATTTTCAGAACTTTGCGCACTTTTTCGAGCGGCATGCCGAGTTTCTCGGCGAGTTCCTCGGGCGTCGGTTCGCGCCCGATTTCATGCAACATCTGGCGGCTGGTGCGCACCAGCTTGTTGATGGTTTCGATCATGTGCACCGGAATGCGGATGGTGCGTGCCTGATCGGCGATCGAGCGCGTGATTGCTTGGCGGATCCACCACGTTGCATAAGTCGAGAACTTATAGCCGCGGCGGTATTCGAATTTGTCGACCGCCTTCATCAGACCGATATTGCCTTCCTGAATGAGATCAAGAAATTGTAAGCCGCGATTGGTGTATTTCTTGGCGATCGAGATCACCAGCCGCAGATTGGCCTCAACCATTTCTTTCTTGGCCTGCGCGGCATCGCGTTCGCCGCGCTGGACCGTCTCGACAATGCGTCGAAACTCGCCGATCTCGAGCGCGGATATCCTTGAGACTTCTGCAATTTCGCCGCGCATCTCCTTGATCTGCGGCGCTTCGCTTTTCGCGAAGTCAGCCCATCCTGCTTCCTTGAGCCGACGCACGCGCGATAGCCAGCGCGGATCCAATTCGCGATTGAAATAGTGCTTGAGAAAACTCTCACGCCCTATTTTGTAACTCTCGGCGAGCCGTAGCAGACGGCCCTCAAAGCTGTGCAAGCGGCGATTGAGACCATAAAGTTGGTCCATCAACGCTTCGATGCGGTTGTTATTGAGGTGCACCACCTCCATCAGAACGACGAGCTCTTTCTTGAGGTTCTCGTAGCGTTTCTGCTGGGCCGGCGTGAGTTCCTTATTCTTAAGGCGGGCGTCGACCAGTTTCTCCTGTAGGCGATTGAGTTTTTTGTACGTGGACGCGATTTTGTCGAACATCTCAAGCACGGTCGGCTTGAGCGCTTCTTCCATCGCCGACAGCGAGATGTTTACTCCCTCGTCGTCGTCATCATCGTCGCCTGATTGATCATCCTGCTGTCCGCCCTGCTGATTCCCGCCTTCCTGCTTGTCGCCCGCGCCCTGGCCCGCGCCGTCCGCCTCCTTTGACTTGGCCTCGCTAGGGGTTTCTGCCTCGTTCCCGCCGCCGCCCTCGTCAGCCTTGACCTCTCCGGCATTGTCGCCCTCGAGTTCGGCTGCGGAAGTTGGGCCGCCGCCATAGGTCGCGTCCAGGTCGATGATGTCACGCAACAGCACTTGCTCGTTTTTGAGCGCATCGCGCCAACCCACGATCGCTTGGATGGTCAACGGGCTTTCGCAGATCCCGCCGATCATGGTCTCGCGGCCGGATTCGATGCGCTTGGCGATCTCGATTTCGCCCTGACGCGATAACAACTCGATCGAGCCCATTTCGCGCAAATACATGCGCACGGGATCGTCAGTGCGTTCCAGCTCCTGGCCGGTCGACGCTGCAACAACCGCGGTGGTGCCCGCAGCGGCCACTTCCGTCGATGCAGATGCCGCGGGCTCGGCACCCTCATCAGCGTCCTCATTTTCAATGACGTTGATGCCCATTTCCGAAAGCATGGACATCGTGTCCTCGATCTGCTCGGACGAGGTCTGATCCGGTGGCAAGATCTGATTTAGCTCATCATACGTGACATAGCCGCGTTCCTTGGCTTTTGCCAGGAACCGCTTAACGCCTGCTTGGGTCGAATCGATGAGCGGACGATCTTGCCCTTCCTCACGTACTTCTTCGGTTTCGGCCGTCGCTGTTTTAGTCGCCATCAATGCGAACTCCTTCTCAGACGTGCGTGCCGCAACGGCGCAGCGGCAAGCGCGCCAATCGACGGCATCTAACCAATCCACAACTCGTATGATTCTGGCTCCGACCCCCGCCGTTCAGAATCGTACCGCACGACCGGATGCGACGCCGAAACCATCGTGGCTCGCCTCGTCGCCCGCTCCTGTAATCTCTTCACGTTTCAAGGCCAATAACCTGGCTTCATTGGTCTCACTCGGATCACTGGCGAACGCCGCCTGGGCTTCGGCTAGCTCGCGCGGCAGCGTGATCGCTCGATGGTGCCGCGCCAAAGCATGGCGCCAACCAATCTCGACGTCTTCGATCTCCGAACTTGGGTCGGCGAACCAATCTAGTCGCGCAACGTTGCGCCCAGCAATTTTGTCAAGAATTGCCGAGAATCCCTTTTTCAGGAGGTGTTCGCGGAGTTCCGCCGAATCAAGCCCGTCTGAATGCGCACCCGCACCGGCGATTTCTAGGATAGCCAGCCGTAATGCGTCAAGCTCGGAATCCGCGAACTCGCAGGCCGCAAGGTCTTCAAATACCTGAGGAACCAGCGCCGGATGGTTAACCAACGCGGCCAATAACAGCCTTTCTTGGCGAAAAGTCGAGGTAGGCGCAAAACGGGCAGTGCTGGTTTCGCGAACCCTATTCCGATGAGAATTGGCACGCGGACTGCGTCGCCGCGCCTCATCGCTGCTAAGAGCCCCGGCGCCAAAAGCCTGCCAGAGCCGCTCCCGCATCGCCGCGCGGTAGTAGTTTCGAACCGTGGAATCGCTGATCTGCGCAACCAGGTCTTCAACATCCTTATCGAGTGCGGCGCGCGCTTCGGGGGTATCAAAACGGCGCCCATCAACACGCGCCTGCCACACAACATCCCCCAACGGTTTGGCGCTGGCGATTAGCGAGTCAATCGTCGCCCGTCCCTGCGCTCGCACCAGGCTATCGGGATCATCGCCGTCGGGAAGAAACGCAAAGCGCAGCGAGTGACCAGGGCGTAATAGCGGAAGCGCCCGCTCCGCGGCGGCGTAGGCCGCGCGCAACCCTGCCGCATCACCATCGAGACACACAACGGGTTCGGGCGTGGCCCGCCACAGCAATTGTATCTGCTCCTCTGTCAACGCCGTGCCGAGCGGGGCTACGGCGTGTTCAATCCCGGCCTCGGCGAGCGCGATGACGTCCATGTACCCTTCGACGACGAGCGCCGTATTGCTTTCAAAAATCGATTGGCGGGCAGCGGCCAGGTTGTAAAGCACGCGCCCTTTGTGAAACAGGGGCGTTTCGGGCGAGTTGAGATACTTCGCCTTCGCATCCGGATTCAGAGCGCGGCCGCCGAACGCGATTGTGCGGCCACGTCGATCGGTGATCGGAAACATAATTCGGTGGCGAAAGCGATCGAAAGTATCGCCACCATCGTCGGGAGCAATCACCAACCCGGTTGCGATGAGGTCATCGGCACCGACGTGACGCGCCAAGAGCGCATCCTTGAGCGCCGTCCGGGCACTTGGACCATAGCCGATGCGGAACTTCTTGATGGTCTCAGGAGCAACACCTCGATTTGCCAGGTAAGCCCGCGCCTCCTGTCCCGCAGCGGCGGCAAGCTGCGATTCAAACCACGTTGCCGCAGTCTCCATTACATCAATTAGCTCCGTGCGCTGATCTGCACGAGCTTGTTCATCCGGCGAGCGGGTTGGCATCTGCAATCCGGCTTCGTTCGCCAACCGCTCGACCGCTTCGATGAACGACACGCTTTCGGTCTGCATGACAAAGTCGAAGAGGCTGCCGTGGGCGTGGCATCCGAAGCAGTGATAGAAACCCTTGTCGTCGCTAACCGTGAAGGACGGAGTCTTTTCGCTATGGAACGGGCACAATCCTTGATGCTCGCGCCCGCGACGCTGCAATTTTACTTGGCGCCCGACCACCTCGGAAAGCGTTACGCGTTCGCGAATTTCATCAAGAAAATCTGGGCGAAGTGTCATCAATCAGGAGTCAGTCGTCAGAGGTTAGCTACAGGAATGTGGTCAGAAACCGACCAAAGACCAGTTCGACTGACAATGATCTGCGTCCCTCGGCGAATAAAATCCAACTTCTGGTATCTGAATCCTTACTTCAGTCACGCCTGCAACAGTTCTTTGACAATCTTGCTGCACTTCGCGAAATCCATCTGACCCGGATAACGCTGGCGTAGGGAAGCCATGATCCGCCCCATGTCTTTGAGCCCGGAGGCCGCACATTCTGCGATCACACGCCGGCTTGCGTCCGTCACCTCGTCATCGCTCAGCTGTTGCGGCAAATAGTCTTCGATAACCCCTATCTCCTCGCGCTCTTTCTGGGCGAGTTCGGGCCGATTGCCTTTTTCGTAGAGTTCGATGCTTTCGCGCCGTTGGCGCACCATAGTCTGCAACATTAGCAGAATATCGTCGTCTGTCAGGGGCCGCTCCTTACCGTCACTGCGCGCCGCGATATCGCGATCTTTGAGCGCGGCAAGAATCAACCGCAAAGTCGAAACCCTACGCCGGTCCTTAGCCTTCATCGCGGATTTGAGAGCGTCGCTCAGGCGCGTTCGAAGCATACAAAGCTCGACATGCTGAGGCAGGAAACGATTATCTTACACCCATTTCAGCCGTAGTGTCGAATCGCTAAATTCTTTCTAAACTATTGATATAACTAAAGTATTTGACGAGGCAAGCACCTTGACGCCACTCGCCGGGTTGCTTATGGTCGCGCCGACCCACGGCTTGGGAAGCGATGTCGAACGCAACCAAACCCGAACCAACGGAGTTCTCTCTCGCCTGCGGGCACTCGGGTCAAAAATAGCCAGGAGCAAGCCGGTTTGGCCGCTACGATAACGTCTGCAAGCGCGACCGCCCCGCCCGGCGCGACCGCGGTTTTGGTACTCGCCGACGGAACCGTATTTTGGGGCAAGGGCGCAGGCGCCAAGGGTATCGCGGTTGGGGAGCTCTGCTTCAACACATCGATGACCGGATACCAGGAGATTCTCACCGACCCCTCCTACGCCGGCCAACTGATTACATTCACGTTCCCCCATAT
>CAUZWH010000258.1:0-4955 GCA_963583675.1 Alphaproteobacteria bacterium | reverse complement strand
ACCGAGCTACCGCGGCGACATCGTCAACGGCATCGAATTTACCGCAGCCGTGCGCCAGCCCGATCCGGAGCGCTTGCTCACCGCCTATAGCCAGGCGGCCGCGACGTTGAACCTGCTGCGGGCTTTCTCCCAGGGCGGCTACGCCGATCTCAATCGCGTGCATCGCTGGAACCTCGGCTTTGTCGCGGACAGCCCGCTCGGCGAGCGCTATCGCGAACTTGCCGACCATATCGCCGATGCGCTCGCCTTTATGGAATCGAGCGGGCTCAACAGCGCGAACACGCCGGCGATCAACCGCACCGAGTTCTATACCTCGCACGAAGCGCTGCTGCTTTGTTACGAGCAGTCGATGACCCGGGTCGATAGCACCTCGGGCGATTGGTACGACACCGGCGCGCATATGGTGTGGATCGGCGACCGCACCCGTCAGTTGGATGGAGCGCATGTTGAATTTGCCCGCGGTATTGCCAACCCCGTCGGCATCAAAGCCGGGCCGACATTGACGGCCGACGAGTTGCTGGCGCTGATCGATACGCTCAGTCCGGAAAATGAACCGGGCCGGATCACCATCATTTCCCGCATGGGCGATCAAATCGGCGAACACCTGCCGAAGCTGATCCGCGCGGTCGAGCGGGAGGGCCGGCATGTGGTGTGGTCGTGCGATCCGATGCATGCCAATACCATCAAAGCATCGAACGGCTACAAAACCCGCCCCTTCGATCGCATCCTTAACGAATCCCGGCGCTTCTTCGAAGTCCATCAGGCCGAAGGAACCTATGCCGGCGGTATTCACGTCGAGATGACCGGCCAGAACGTGACCGAATGCCTCGGCGGCGCCCAGGAGATCACCGAGTCCGGCCTTGCCGATCGCTATCACACCCACTGTGATCCGCGTCTCAACGCGTCGCAGAGTCTTGAGCTTGCTTTTCTGATTGCCGACACCCTGAAACGCAGCCGAAACGGATCAATAGCCCGGGTCGCCGAGGCCTCGTAGATCGGCGGCCCCAGGCGGGGCGCACACCATGTTCGATCCTGATTTCACCCGCGGCACGGACAAATACTTCCTGCGCACCAAGCAGATCGTTGCCGAGAACGGCGACGTGCGTGCGACATATGCGCTGTTCATGCGCGTACCGATCATATTTGCGCCGCGGATTATGCTTGATTGGCTCGATCACGTGGCCGCGCAACGCAACGTCGATATCGCGGTTGAAACACCGTTCGAAGAGGGCGAACGGGTCGGCGGCGGCGAGCCCCTGGCCTATATAAGCGGCTCGCTCGAACAATTGGTCGACCTCGAAACCCACATCCTGCAGCGGCTGGGTCCGCCCTGCGTAGCCGCGTTCAACGCCTACCGGATGTGCTGCGATCTGCCGCAGGTCGAGTTTCTGGCGATGGATGCGCGCCACTGCGCCGGCCCGGAGATGGCCGAGATGATGGCCTACGCGGCCGGGGTCGGCTCGCGCGCGGCCCGCCACGATGCCGATGCGATCGGCTTTATCGGCAACGCCACCGATGCCACCGCGCATTATTTCGGCAACCAAGAGGGGCTCGGCACCATGCCGCATGGCCTGATCGGCTATGCCGGCTCAACGTTGCGCGCGGCGGAGATGTTTCACACGGCATTTCCCGATGAGGTGATGACCGTGCTGGTCGACTATTACGGCCAAGAGGTCACCGACACGCTCGCGGTCGCCAATCGCTTTCCCGAGCTCGCCGCCGCCGGCCGGCTTGCCGTGCGGCTTGATACCCATGGCGGGCGCTATACGGAAGGATTGGACCCGGCTGAATCCTATGCGGCAATCGAACGCCATGCGCCCCAGGCAATCCGCCAGTATCGCACCGAGGCCGAACTGCGTTGGCTGGTCGGCACCGGCGTGTCCGCCTCGGCCTTATGGTTCCTGCGCGAAAATCTCGACGCGGCCGGCTTCGATGCGGTTCGGATCGTCGCCAGCTCAGGCTTCAGCCCCGCCAAATGCGCCGTGATGGCCAGCGCCAAGGCGCCCATCAATGTGGTCGGCACCGGCTCCTATCTGCCCGAGCGCTGGGAAGACTCCTACGCCACCGCCGACATCATCGAATATGACGGCCGCTCATCGGTCAAAGTCGGCCGCGAGTTCCTGCTAAGCCGCCGCAAAGCCAAACGCATCAACGGCAAGAACGGTAGTAACGGTGCGGCAAGCGCCTAGCGCAGGTAGTCGCTCAAACAACCCTCTCACAGCGCCGCATATCGGATTGGGCAGAGTTGACCCCAAACAGCCGTCCCGGTTCAAAAAAGAGTAAAGAAACATTGGCGGCGACAGCGAGGCCTCTTCACAATGTGATTTGAAGTGGAGCGCGTCACAAGCGCAGCGACTAAGAATGTTAAGGGCAAGGATGTGCGGCTTTGTCTGCCTGTGGAAGTTCGATCACCCGGCGCTGGCGCGCCGGATGATCGATAAGATTGCCCATCGCGGGCCGGACGATTTACGTGTCATCGAAGCGCCAAACGTGCCCGCGGTGATGGCGCACTGTCGCCTGTCGATTATCGGACCAGAGAACGGCGCTCAGCCTATCTACAGCGCCGAAAATGTGTTCGTCGCCAACGGTGAGATTTACAATCATGCCGATCTGCGCGCGATCATCGGCGAAAGCGCCTTTAAGACAGCAAGCGACAGCGAGACCATTCTGCACCTGTTTCGTTCGGACGAACTGCGCTGGATCACCAAACTCGACGGCATGTTTGCTTTTGTCCTGGCGACACCGGAACGCATTATCGCCGCGCGCGATCCCCTCGGCATCAAGCCACTTTTCATGGCCCGCATCGATGATGGGCTGGCGTTTGCGTCGGAGTTGAAAGCCTTCGACGGCCTTGGTCTGCGCGACGTCGAAGCCATCGACCCTGGCGCGATGTTCGACAGCATCGATGGGTTTCGCCGTTGGTACCGCATGCCGCAGGGCGCCGCTGAGCTCGCGGCGGAGGAAGATCCGGAACCGATCTGGCGCGAGCTGCGCCTGGTCCTCGAAGCGGCGGTGCGCAAATGGATGGTCGCCGACGTCGAGGTTGGCGCCTTCCTCTCCGGTGGGTTGGATTCCTCCGTCATCGCGGCACTCGCGGCGCGCGCGGTCGAGTGCCCGCTCAAGACCTTCTCGGTTGGTACGGCAGGAAGTCCCGACCTCGTTGCCGCGCGCATTGTGGCCCAACACATCGGCTCCGATCACCACGAGTTCGTCTTCACCGCCGATGACCTGGCGGAGGTCCTACCACATGTGATCTATCACCTTGAAAGCGCCGACATCGATCTCGTGCGCAGCGCGATGCCGACCCACTTCGCAACCACGCTCGCTCGCCGCCATGTGAAGGCAGTGCTGACGGGCGAAGGTGCAGATGAGCTCTTCGCCGGCTACGCCTATCATCATGACTTCGCGAAGCGGCCACGCGCGCTGGCCGATGAAATCACACGCCCGCTCGGCGCCATGCACAATATCAACCTGCAACGGGTCGACCGGATCACGATGGCGCAAGGGTTGGAAGCGCGCACCCCTTTCCTCGACCGTGATCTGATCGACTTTGCGCAATCTATCCCGGCGTCCTTGAAGATGAAGATCACGAACGAGGAGACCCAAGAAACCACCGAAAAGTGGATATTACGAAAGGCGTATGAAGATTTGCCCCCCGCCGAAGTTATTTGGCGCTCAAAGGCGCAATTCGACGAGGGCAGCGGGACCATTGACGCGCTTGATCAGGCGTTATCGCAGCTTCCTGCTATAACCCCACCCGTCGATCGCGAAGCTGAGGGTAAGCTCTATGAGTGTCTGCTCCGCGACCAATATGAAGATCCCGACCTCATTTTGGGGAATGCGGGCATGTGGACTGCCAATCGGGTCGACGTTTGATCGCCGCTGGTTCGATCGGTCGTTTCTCACGCTCTATTTCGAAGGCCTCTACAAGGCCGGCCTCCACGATCCCGAACCCGGAGGTAAATCGGACCTTCGGTCTAGAAATGTCGGTTTTGGGGCCAAAAATTGCCGTTTATGGCGAGTGTCCGGCAAGGCAATTTGTGGACCGAAAGGCGGACTTTCGGTCCCGTTGGGGTTCCGTTTGCTAACAACCAAACCTACCAATTAGTTGGTAGGGTAAACGCAATGGAGAATATAGGGATATGAGTGTGAGCCAAAAAAGATTAGGTGGCAAAGTCGCTATTGTGACCGGTGCTGCGCCTTAAGCCGAAGGTATCGGTAATGGTAGTGCTGTCGCCATCCTCTTTGCCCGTGAAGGCGCAAAGGTTGTCCTGGTCAACCGCTCGGAATCCCGGGCACGGGAGCTACAGCGGACCATTGAAGCCGAGGGTGGCGACTGTGTGGCATGTGTAGCAGATGTAACCAACGACAATGACGTGCAACGTATGGTTGACACGACTATTGAAAAATACGGCAAGCTGGACATCCTCCATAATAATGTCGGTGGTGGTGCAATGGGACGTATTGTGGATCTGTCCGAAGAGGGCTGGGATACCGCCATGACGGTCAATCTCAAGAGCATGATGCTGTGTTGTAAGTACAGTATTCCATGGATGCTCAAAGGCGGTGGTGGTTCCATAATCAACGTGTCGTCTATTGCGGGAGTGGTCGGGGTTCGAGACCCGAAAACGAGCCTTGTCGCTTACTCCACGGCGAAGGCAGGGGTCAGTGGATTAACGCGAGCCTTGGCCGCTGACTATGCTGCTGACGGTATCCGCGTTAACTGCATTCTTATCGGGATGGTGGAGACTCCAGTTGCCGTTGCCCTCCAGGGCCAAGAGGTGTTGGAGAAGCGGCGGCAAGCTATTCCTCTGCAAACAGCAGGGACGGGCTGGGACACTGGATGGGCTGCGGTCTATCTCGCCAGTGATGAGTCCCGGTGGGTGACAGGCGTTGACCTTCCCATTGATGGTGGGCTGACGCAGGTTATTGGGGTGGCCATCCCCAAAAAAAAC
>CAUZWH010000257.1:0-4958 GCA_963583675.1 Alphaproteobacteria bacterium | reverse complement strand
TCGAAAGCATCTGCTGAGCTAGGATTGAGCTCGACCGCTTTGCGGCCGGACGCTACCGCCCTGTCGTAATCACCCTCCCAGAAATGAGCCATGCATAGAACTTGGTGCACGCGGAAGTTTCGCGGGTCGATCGCGATCGCTTGCGCCGCCAATTCGAAAATGGTTGCGATCGATTGAGCAACATTCGGTGCGCGCATCGCATAGATATCAGCGCTGTGACACAGCCCCAAGTGCAGCATAGGCATCCGCAAAGGTCGAATCAGCCTCGTTGGGTTTCTCGAAAAAATGTTTCGTCTCATCCCGCTGCCAACCGTAGGACTTCATGCTGACCATCCCGTGTAGATAGAGATCCCACGAGCTGAGATTGTCCGGACGTTTCTGGGTGACAGCGAGCATTTCAGCATTACGCATTTCAGGTTGGACCGCGGCGATGATGTTACTCGTGATCTCGTCCTGGAGAGCGAATACATCCTCGAGGTCACGGTCGCAACGGTTAGCCCACAAATGGTTTCCCGTTAAACCATCGATAAGTTGCGGGGTGATGCGGACGCGGTTACCCGACTTACGTACGCTACATTCGAGGACGTAACGTACGCTCAAGTCTTCTGCCACTTGTCGCACATCGGGTGACTGATTCTCGTAGGCGAATGTTGAGTTTCGAGCCACGACCGGGAAGGATCGCCACGCGGCTAGCGACGTGATGATATCTTCCGTTAATCCGTCGCTGAAATACTCCTGCTCGGGATCACCGCTGATGTTGTCAAACGGAAGCACCGCGACACCCGGTCTGCTTGTCGAGGCATCGATCGATTTTGCACTAGGTACTAACAGTTCAGCGCCCTCGACGACTTTATAGGCTCGCACTGGGTCTTTGATGTTTTTCAACTCCCGCTCACCCAGGTCCTAAAACTCCATACCGGCCTTGCCTTCAACTTGCCGGTAAACGTCGCCGGATACGTAAACACCGCCCGGCTCTGCTGCCTCCTGAAGTCGCGTCGCGATGTTGACCCCGTCGCCATATATATCGTCGCCGTCAATAATGACGTCTCCGATGTTGATACCGACGCGGAACTCGACGCGACTATCCGCTGGCGAATCAACGTTTCGCGCTACCATCTGCTGCTGAATTTCAACGGCGCATTGGACTGCGTCAACCACGCTGGGAAACTCGGCCAACATGCCGTCACCCATGAGTTTAACAACGCGGCCGGAATATTCTTCGACTTTGGAGTCTACCAGTTCATGGCGGTGCGTTTTCAACACCGCCAACGTACCGGCTTCGTCGGCACCCATTAGGCGGCTGTAGCCGACAACGTCCGCGCTTAAGATCGCCGCCAATCTGCGTTGCGCGCGCGTCGTCGCCATCTGCTCCCCCGGTAGCTAAGAATCGAAGAAGTGTAACTAAACGGGTTTGGTACTTCTATGACCTGAGATCGTCGAGGGCCAAATGTCACGTTTGGGTCAAAAATTGCCTTGCGAGACGTGGGTCACAAACGGCTTGAATCGGTCACTAAGCGGACATATTGAACGCTTCGGGAAGCGAAAAATTGGGGCCCGAAAAGCGGCGGAGCGGACCTATATGCGCTGGCCGCCTGACTGAGCCGGTTGGGCAGATCTATTCGGCGGCGACGCGCCCGCTGTCTTCCACCCGCTGCATGCACTCCCAGATGGATTGATCCAGCAACTCCATCATCTGCTGCATCTCGTCAACGGCAACGACCACGCGTTCGAGATCCTCCGGGGTTGTGGCGAACTGCTCAAGCAGTTCACGGCCGATACCGGAATGGTCTTCGTCGGCGATGTCGTGAATCACCCAGAACGCGACCTGCTCGTCGGTAAGCCCAAACTGTTCCTGTAGATTTTCTGCGATTTGCTGGTAGTGCCCGGGGCCTTGCGCTTCTGCGCCGAGCATGTGACCGGCGACGCCCTCGATAAAGCTGCCCGAGCAGATCTGGATGAAGTACTGCTTGAACGCCAATGCCCCGGCGCAATAGCGCGTGCGGCTCAACTCTTCGCGACTAACGCCAACACCCTCGGCGAAGCGATGGTAGAGCTCGTTGTGAGAGACACCATCGGAAAACAGACGCCCGGTGCCTTCCTCGTACACGACCTCGGCGATCTTCGCGCGCCAAGCCGGGTCGGGGCAGATGACATACAAACGGCCATGATAATTGTGATTGTGCAGCGGGATGATGCTGAGCTGTTTGGCCATTTCGTGCACCATCGGCAGGCCATGGGTTTTCTCCAGCAGGCCCTTCCAAAGCGGCCGCGCCACGAAGTCGCGGCGTTCGTGAATTTCGTCGATCCGCCTGAGCGTTCCGTCAATGTCCAGAGCCATGGGTTATTCTCCTCCCCACATTGTCCTTAGTCAGTGTCGTAGACTAGCACGTCTTAGGGTAGCCAACGGCCGAGAATGCTGACATATCGAGATTCGTCGACCAGCGCAGGAGACCATCTCAGCTTTCCAAATACCATCCAATTTGCAACTCTCAGCAGACGCGGGACCGAGCGGCATGAACCGAGCCGAACGTAGGCGCCAACAACGTGAACTAAAGCGCCAGGCCGGCGATACCACAGTCCTTGCGCCACAAGTCCAGGCGCTGATCGAGCAGGGCTTAGCCCCGCACCGGGTGGGTGGCCTCGATAATGCCAAGGTCGCGTACGAACAAGCGTTGGCGCTTCAACCGGCCAACGGACAAGCAAACTATCTCTATGGCGTGGTCCTCCATCAGACCGGCCGCAGCGAAGACGGCATTCCCTTCCTTGAGCGCGCCGTGGATGCCGTTCCCGACGATGCCAGCTACCACTTCGACTTGGGGAACCTTCTCGAAACTTGTGGCCGGCTAGATGCCGCACAGAAAAGCTTCGAGCGCGCGATCGAGATCGACGCCAACTTCACCGATGCGCACTACAACCTCGGCAACAATCTGCTGGCCCAAGGACGTCTTGAAGCCGCGATCATCGTTTGCAAACAGGTCCTCGAGTTGCGCCCCGAGCATGCAAAAGCCTGCAGTAATTTGGGCAATGCGCTGCAAAGCCTGGGGCGCCTGGACGAGGCACAAGCCGCCTACATCCGTACCCTCGAGCTCAGCCCTGAGAACCACGCGGTTCGCCACATGCTGCACGCTTTGCGCGGTGAGACCGTTCCCAAACCACCGGCCGAATTTGTGGCCCGCTTGTCCGACCGCTATGAGCCGCGCTTCGAATCACATGTAACAAAGGTCCTGGCCTACGCAATACCAAGTGATTGCATCGTGCACTGGTCGAGTTGCTGGGCGAGGACTTTCGTTTCAACAAGGTTGCCGACCTTGGCGCCGGGACTGGCCTGTGCGGCGTGGCACTGCGCGCCCACGCCGGCGAACTGGTAGCAATCGACATCTCCGCCAACATGCTCAGGGGCGCCCAGAGCAAGGCGGTTTACGATTCGATAATCATTGGCGATATCGTCGATAAACTTAACGAGCGAGACGATGTGTTCGACCTTTTCGTCGCCGCCGGTGTGTTCATCTATGTTGGCGCGCTTGAAGCCATATTCGCTGCCGTTCGCCAGCAGGCGACCGACGGCGCGTACTTTGCGTTCTCGATAGAACGGTTTGAGGGCACCGATTTCATCTTGCAGAAAACCGGCCGTTACGCACACGCGATTCCCTACATCCAGCGCTTGGCCGATGAATCCGGTTTTCAGGTCGCCCTCACCAAACCGGTCAATATCCGCAAGGAAAAAAACGGATGGATCGAAGGCGACCTGTTCGTCCTGCAGGCCCGATGAAGAACGCGCCGCGGGCGCCGGGCGGTACGGGCCGCGCGCGGTATGCTAGCTTTCTTGCATGGTGGGCACACGCAGTGTTTGGAGGATCGAGCACTTGAAACTTTGTCGATACGTGCTGATAGCCACGATTGTGGGATTGGTCCTTTGGCCGACCATTTCGCCGGCACAAAGCGAGCGCTTCTCCGAACTTATGAATGCCGGCAACGCGGCATATCAGTCGGAGAATTACCCCGATGCGCGGCAAAACTATGAAGCCGCTTATCAGGAAGCGCTGAAGTTTGGCAATGAAACCCAGCAGATCGAGACTGCCCTCAACAATCTAGCCGAGGTATTCCGGCAGCTTGGCGGATTCGATAAAGCCGAAGAATTCCTAGCGTATTCATTGAGAGTTCAACGCAAAATCCTCGGTGACAATCACCCCGAAGTAGCGACCACCCTCAACAACATCGGCAACATTCGCTTGCAGAAGCGAGACTATAAAGGTGCTGTCGAAATGCTAACGAATAGCCTCACGATCTACGACAATAACTTGCCGAGCAATCATCCGGACATCGCAAAGGCGGCCAACAATCTTGGTCGCGCGCATCAGACGCTCGGGCGTCATGCACAAGCCCAATACCTTCACGAGCGCGCGCTTCTCATTCTTAATAAATCGCGACCCAATCATCCGGATATGGCCGCCACGCCAAACAACCTCGCCGGCGCGTTGATCGCACAGAGCCGCTATAAGCCGGCCGAACCCATGCTCAAGAAGGCACTGTCGATCGAGGAGAAGAAGCTCGGCAAAAGTCACCCGCGCGTCGCAACGACGCTTAACAATCTCGGCTGGCTCTATTTCAAACAATCTCGTTACACAGAGGCCGAACCCTTGGCCCGAAGAGCCATCCAGATCGTTGAAGCCCAGTTTGGCCCCAATCACCCGGCTGTCGCTGGCAACCTCGTCAACTATGCGGCCCTGCTTCGTAAATTGGGACGCGACGCCGACGCGCAGCGCTACATCGATCGCGCCAAAAAAATCAAAGCTCAATAGATACGGATTGTTGAGATCAGCCGCCAAGGGAAATGGATGACAGGCGCCACCTCGATTCAGATTTTGATACTCTACCGCTGTCAGCGCTGGGGCTTGACGTGAAAGAGGGTTTCCGCATCGTCGATTCGGATCTTCACGTGATCGAACTCGGCGAGGTCT
>CAUZWH010000256.1:0-4966 GCA_963583675.1 Alphaproteobacteria bacterium | reverse complement strand
TGCTCGCCCGAATCTATCAACCGATCGGTGATGGACCATTTCCGGTATTGCTCGACCTGCACGGCGGTGCCCGGACCTTCAAGGATCGCATGGCCAATGCGGCTATGGCCGGGGGTATCGTCATTCTCGATGCGCCTCACAACAAAGCCGCCCGGTGAGGCGGCTGTCTTTTGTTGGTTGGGGGGCACTCAATCAACGTTGTCGACTCTTTCTGGTCGCTGTTGTTCCTAGGGTCGGTCTAGCCTGAGCCGAAGGACTATTTCGGATACGCGCCGGTAGGGTTCGAGTCTTTGGGTCGCGTCAAGCCGCATGAGCATATCTGGTTTCGAGCGGTTAACGTCCGGAAGCGATGGATAACCAGACGTACCGGGCGAGCACCCGTTAGGGTGATTTTTGGCCCAACCCGGACATCGGGTACTAGCGGTCAGTTGACAATGGCCGTCGACCCACCGCCGTCGCCAACGATGGTGAGCGGGCCAGAAAACGGGGTGCGCGTAGGTGGATAGCCAATTGAGCGATCTTTTGGAACTCCGGACTATAGCGTTTGTATCGCTTCGCCTTCGTCATCTGACACCTCATCGCGCCATAGGCGCTAAATCTAGGTGTCCATCAATTCATGGCAAACCCCTATGACCCCTAACAGACCTAGACCTCGAGAAAGGTTCGGGAGCATGAGAGGGTTTGGCAAGATTGTAGCGCGTCAGGTTCTTTGCCGCTCACGGCCTAAGCCGACAAACCAGTCTAAGTGAGGGGCAATCGTGTTGGAGCTTGTGGACGACCCTCCAAATAAGTGTCTGAGGATGTTTCTGCCTCAGCGCGTGAACAAACCCTCCGGTTTGACCAGCAAAACGAGGAATAGAAAGACGTAGATGAATAGGTCGATGAGATAGGGCGGCATGAACAGCGGCGCTGCCGCTTGAACGAAGCCGAAAATAAGGCCGATTAGCATGCAGCCGAAAATGCTGCCGACGCCGCCAGCCAACATGATCACGAATAGGATACCGGCCAGGCTCGGTGCGAGGTCGGGCGAAAATGATGATACCAGGGTATAGATCATGCCGCCGAGCACGCCCAGCGACGCGGCGAGGAAGAAAGCATTGCGGCTGAGCTTGATGATATCGACGCCCATCAGCATCGCCGTCTCGCGGTCCTGAACGATCGCTCGCAACGCGCGGCCGAAACGAGTGAATGACACCAGGATCGCGACCGAGAACAACGCGGCAAAGGTGATCACGATGGAGATCAGCGCCGCGATGTTGGTGTTGACGATGCCGAACAGGCGGACGCGATCGTACAAATAGTCGGTAAACAGCGTGTGCGGGTCGACTGTGTAGATCAGCTCGAACAGGTTGGACAGCACCTGAGTAAGACCGATCGTCAGGATTAGATAAATGATGACCGGAAAGGGGTGGATGTAGAGCCGCCGGAATAGTAGTCGCTCCGTTCCCCACAGCAACGGCGCAATTACCAGAGCGGCGATCACGGCAGAAATGAAGTAATTGACGCCGAAGGCGGCGTGCGCTGTCCAAATCCCGTAGGCGCCGAGCAGAATGACCTGCCCGTAGGCGATAAACGGCATGCGTAGGCCGCCAAATAGGATCGTGAAACCGGCAGCAAACAGTGCCAGCCGCCCGCCGACCAGCAGTCCCTCAATAACAACGGTGCCCCACAGCTCCATATCTAACTCGGCGGTCTAGCCGGTCACGTCACTGACAGGTCGGTACGACACGGGCTACGCGGGCACTTTGAGCGGCGGAAAAACGCCCTGAAAATCAACCACGGTTTTCGCCGCGGCGACATAGCCCCGGCGCACCACCGACTCGAGCGGTTTGTTATAGACCACGATGATGATCGTTCCGGCGCCCGGCGTGTGCACCGGCAAGTGCATGTTGTGGGGTTCGATTGCATCCATCCCACCGGCACTCGCCGGACGTTCGGATGCCAATCTCAGACCGGGAAACGGACCGGATTGTTCCGACGTATCGGGCTCCCAACGCTGCAGATTGGAGCCGCCCTCGTAAATCCCATAGAGCGCCCACAATGGGCCATGATCGTGCGGCACCACGGCATGTGACTTTCCCTGATTGGTTTGCTTCTTCGAAGCTCCTCGCGCGAGCACAACGAAGCCCTGGCCCGGCTCTGCGTGCAGGCAAACTTCATCGCTATGGGCTCCCACTTTCTCGATCCTCTCACGCAGAAATGTTGGGTTGGCGAGCAGACTCCCAAACCCAGGCGAGAGCGCCGCCAACACCGCCGCCGGAGATTGCTGATTAGCGATGCTGGCCCGCACCTCGTCGGAAAATTCATTCAATCCATATGCATCCGTCATCTCTCATTCCCTTTTGAAAACTTCGCTCAATCCGCGTCTGCCGGTGTGTCCAGATAGGAGCGAAGCAAACTGCCCCGCACGTCGTCCGGGGCGGCCTCGGTGGTCATCTCCCCCCGCTGCATGACATAGACCCGATGCGCGACGGAGAGCGCTTCGCGCGCATTTTGTTCGACCAGAAGAATAGTTATCTGCTCGGACTCAACCAGTCGTTTCAGCGACGCATACACTTCAATGACAAGGAGTGGCGCGAGCCCCATTGACGGTTCATCAAGGATGAGTAGCTTCGGTTTTGCCATCAGGCCGCGGCCGATCGCCAGCATCTGCTGCTCACCACCGCTTAACGTTCCCGCGCGCTGCGACGCGCGTTCCTTCAATCGCGGAAATAGGTCGAATACAAAGACCAGCGTCTGACGGTTGGTGCGCGCATCGCTCAGATAACCTCCCATCTGGAGGTTTTCCATCACCGACATGCGTGGGAACACGCGACGATGCTCGGGCACCATCACCAGGCCGCGTTCGACGATCTCATGCGCCGGCATCGCCGTGAGGTCTTCGCCGTCGAAAACAATACGGCCCGACTTGTTGTCGTGGATACTGACGATCGACCGAATAAGCGTGGATTTTCCGGCACCGTTCGCGCCCAACACCGCGACCACTTCGCCGGACCTGACTTTCAGCGAGACATTCTTAACCACGGTAAGATCACCGTAAGAAGCGCTTAGGTCGTCGACCTGCAGGATCATGTGATCAGGTCCTTGGCGCCGGGACCAAGATAGGCCTCGATCACGGCGTCGTCCTGGGCAACCGACCGCGGCGAGCCATTGGCGATCAGCTGCCCGCCGCGCAGCACCAGCACGCGACGCGCCGTACGAAATATAACCGACATCGAATGTTCGATGATCAACACAGCACAGTAATCACGATTTAACTGCTGAAGGATATTGACCAGTTCATCCTCTTCAGCTGGGCTTAAGCCGGCTGCCGGTTCATCCAACATGAGCAATTGCGGGCGACTGGCAAGCCGTAGCGCAATCTCCAATTGCTTTTGCTCGAACAGGGTGAGCGAGCGCGCCAACATCTCTCCTCGACTATGTAAGTCGGGCAGATGGGTATCGATAAACCCATACATTTGCTCGCTCCGACCCGTGAACTGCAGTTCGGCAATCTCTATGTTTCGCTGGATCGTAAGGTCCCAGAACAATCGTGGCGCCTGGAACGTCCGTGTTAGACCGAGTTCGACGATCTGCGGTGTCCGCTTGCGCGTGACCTCGGTGCCGTCGAAGAAGATCGAGCCACGCGTCAGGCCAATGGTTCCGCTGACTACATTCACCAGGGTCGACTTGCCGGAACCATTGGGACCGATCAGGCCGACCAGTTCGGATCGACCGATCTCGAAGTTAACGTCCTTCAGCGCCTCGACCCCGCCGAACCGCCGTCCCACATCAACAAGCCTGAGCAACGCCGCGTCGTTCATGCCGCTTGCCGCGCCCGGCGCCGCTGCGCAAGCCGTTCCCGCAAGTCCCTGAGGATCCCCATCAGACCGTCCGGAGACAGCAGGATGACGAGGATCAGAAGCGATCCATACAGCAGATTACGGACGAGATAGATCGGGTCAAAGACATAGACGATAGCGGTAAGAAAAACGGCCGCGACGACCGGACCAGATATCGTGCCCCGGCCGCCAACATTAACGAAAGTAAGGATCGTAAAAGAAACGAAAATGTCAAAGTTTTCCGGCGTAATCGCGGTCGTGTAACCCGCGTAGAGACCGCCGGCCAGGCCAATCATCGCGGCTGACGGCAGGAAAGCGAGAAGCCGGTATTTGAGGATATCGATGCCCAGCGTCGGTGCCAGGATCTCGTCTTCCCGCAGAGCCTCGAGATAGCGCCCCATGCGGCCATTGACCAAACGCCAAACGGCATAGATCCAGGCGACAGCGATGGCCATGACGAGGTAGGTCTGCAAGTAGTCGTTGAAGACGATCTCGCCGATACCGGGCAAGTTGATCACTGGCGGCGGGATCGCCGACATCCCGCGCGGTCCCGCGGTCAGATCGGTGACATTGAAAAAGATGGCACTGAGTATCAGATTACCGATCAGCGTGCTTAGCGCGAAATAGATACCCTGTAGACGTAAGCTCGCCAAGATCATGATCAGACCGACCAGTGTGGCCATCGCCGCCGCGGCAAGGAGCGACACGATCGACGGCATACCGAGCTTCAGAGCAAAATTCGCGTAGGTGTATGCGCCGACGCCGTAGAGACCGCCTGCCGCAAACATGATCACGCCGGCATACCCCGCCAAGTTGACCGACGTGGTCAGGATGGCGGCGAGCGCGATCAAAGTGATGATGCCGGCGTAGTAGGGGTTGATAAGAGCGAGCCCGGCCGCGATGGCGATCGCCGCGGCGGCGATGGGCAGCCAGCGGTTCATCACAACTGGCCCAATGAGATGTTACTGAACAAATGAATTTCGCTCATGCGAGGTAAAGGACGTGTCATCTGGCGGCCACAGCGGCACGCCAATTTCCCTTGACTCACACCGCCCGAGTTCCACAACTATAACCATACGAAATGCGAAGCAATAAGCTCAAGGATGCCGGCAGCGTATGCCAAGGAGGACCTAGCCTACCGCGAG
>CAUZWH010000255.1:0-4972 GCA_963583675.1 Alphaproteobacteria bacterium | reverse complement strand
TTGACCACGTCGCCGGGCATGCCCCGGGCTTCACTTTGATCGCGCCGCAGTGCCAGCAAGGCGGCCAGATGGCCGCCTGCGGAGTGTCCGCCGACGTAAATACGGGCACGGTCGCCGCCATGCTGCCCGACCTGCTCGTAGACCAGTCGCAGGGCGTCGAAACAATCATGCATAATCTCGGGAAACCGCGTCGCCGGGGCAAGCCGATAGGAAAACGACACAAACACTGCCGGCAGATCCACTAGCGGCGGCGCCATGAACCCCATCCACTCCTTGAAGCCGTTGCGGAAAGCACCGCCGTGGAGAAAACACATCACCGGAAGGTCACGCGCGGATCGATCCTTTGGCAGATAGAAATCGACTTTTTGCCAGTAGTCTTCGCCGTACGGGACGTCCATTACTGTGCGGTAGTCCACCGCCGCCTTCTTCGATCCGGCGAGAATGCGATCGGCATACTCATGCGCGCCGGGCAGCAGCATCCGCGGCATCTCGGGCATATCATCGAACGACATGGGTGATCCCGTCCGTCAGCCGCCGTAGGGCGGCGGAGTCGCCATCCAGGCGCGAACCGTTTGCACCCAAAGATTTTTCGGATCGCCACAGTTCTCGTTGGTTTGGGAGTGCCCGGTGCCCGCGAATTCATGGCTTTCGACGACACAATCTTCCCTGGCCAAGGCGGCAATCAGTTCGCCGTTGTTCAGCACTACCTCGGGAAGATCGTTCTCACCATAAGCAATAAAAAACGGCGTTCGGTTACCGGCAAGCTGATCGAGCGGGCTGGCGTCACGGTCGTCTTCGTCGCGCGCGAGTAATAACCGGGTGACCTTGATTCGGCGGCCCTCCGGGTCCATCTCGTCGAGCCGCAGATTGACCGGTCCGCTGAGCGGGAAGCATGCTTTGACGACATCATCGGGAAGGCCGCGTGCGGCCCAGGCGTCGCGTTTCAATCCCGCCAGCGCCGCCAGATGACCGCCTGCTGAATGTCCGCCGACGAACAGTCGGTCGGGGCTGCCGCCATAGTCGGCGACATTTCGATACAACCACGCCAACGCATCGACGCAGTCATTGAACGGTGCCGGATGCTTGGCCTCGGGCGTCAGCCGATAGTTTGCCGAGACGAAGATGGCGGGTAGGTTGGTCAATACCGGCGCCATGAACCCGAGCCATTCCTTGAAGCCATGCCGCCAGGCACCGCCATGGAAAAACAGCAGCACCGGCAGGCCGGTAAGCGTCTCGTCGTCAGGCAGAAAAATGTCGAGCCTGTGATAAAAGTCGTCGCCGTAGGGAACATCGATCACACACCGCGTTTCGGCCACAACTTTGCGGGACCGCGCGATGCAACCGTCGGCATATTCTTTGGCACCGGGCAGCATGAGCTCACCACGGTCCGGCATGTTGTCAAACGACATCCTTCTGCGCCCGAAACGCTAGGTCGCACGCGCCGGCGGGTTGGTCATCCACGCCCGCGCTTTCCGGATGTAGAGACAATCTCGGTCCTTGCAGGCTTCGTTGGCCTCAAAATGGTCAACGCCGGGAAGAATGCCCGTTTCCACAAGCCCGCTGGCTTTCTCGAGCCCGGCAATCATGTTGGCAGCATCTTTCTTGATGTCATCGGTATCGTGTTCGCCCCACGAAACAAAAAACGGCGTGACGTTGCCGGCCGTGTGCTCGACGGGACTGGCATCGAGATCGTCGGCCCGGTCTTCGAGTAGGATTAGCGAGACCGTCTCTCTGGTACCGCCGGGCTCGACGTCGGCCAGCCGCACATCGAACACCGCGCTCATCGGCAGGCATGCGGTGATCACGTCATCGGGCAACCCGCGTGCGGTGAGGTATTGCGGCTTCAAGGTGAGCAGCGATGTCAGGTGGCCGCCGGCTGAATGGCCGCCAACCAAAATGCGGTTGGGGTCGCCGCCATACTGCTCGATGTTGTTGAACACCCAGGCGACCGCGTTGGCTACATCATTGATTTGTGCCGGCCATTTCGCCTCCGGCGACAGTCGGTAGTTTCCTGAGATAAAAATCGCCGGCAGATCGGTGATGTTGGGCGCGATGAAGCCTTCCCATTCCTTGAAACCATGGCGCCACGCACCGCCGTGGAAAAACATGAACACCGGCAGGTGTTTCAGCCCCTCCGTCTCCGGCAAGAAGATATCAATTTTGTGGTAGTAGTCATCGCCATAGGGAACGTCGAGCTCGCTCCGCAACCCGGGAACGATCTGCTTCGATAATTCGAGCATACGCCCCGTGGTTTCCATCGCTCCGGGCAGGATCAATTGCCCACGATCCGGCATATCATCAAACGACATCGCACTCCCCTTTTTTGTTTTGGCGGCGGCGCAGATCCTAGTTAGGTCCGTTGGCCATCCAGTCGCGCACCTTCTGCACCCACAGGAAGTCCTCTTTCTCGCAACCCTTGTGGGTTTCAAAATGCGTGAAGCCTTCAAACTCGTGATGCTCGAAGATACAATCTTCCTGCTGCATGCGTTCGACCATCAGCCGGTTGTGAGTGGGGAGTTCGGGCAGATCCTCCGAACCCCACGCCAAAAAGAACGGCACTTTATTACCGCCAACCTGTTCGGTCGCGCTGGCTTCATGATCCTGATCGTCGCTTTTAAGAAAAAGTTTGACCAGCCGTTCGCGACGACCGCCGGGTTCGCATTGGCTAAGCCGCAGATCGAGCGGCGCGCTAAGCGGGAAGCACCCCTTGATAGTGTCCTTCGGAATCAGATTGGCGAGAATCAAATCAGTTCGTAACGCCGCCAGCGCCGCCAAATGGCCACCAGCCGAGTGCCCACCAAGGTAGATGCGTCGCTTGTCACCGCCATAGGGCGTGATGTTGCGATACACCCAAACAATCGAATCGATTACATCCTGCAGCGAATCCGGATACTTGGTGTCCGGCGCCAGCCGATAGTTCGGCGACACTAGAATCGCCGGCAGGCTAGTAATCGGCGGCGCCATGAACCCTTGCCACTCCTTGAAACCATGACGCCAAGCGCCGCCGTGCAGAAAAATCAGTATGGGAAGATCGGTCAGGTCCTCGCCATCGGGCAGGAAAATATCGAGTTTTTGATAAAAATCATCGCCATACGGGATGTCGAGTGCTGTGCGCGAACTGGCAACGACCTTCTTGGCTCGTTCGATCGCCCAATCGGAATAGGGCGGTCCGTCGGCGAGCGACATTTGTCCAAGATCGGGCATGTCGTCGAAAGACATCGATACTCCCCCTTTGCTAGGCCGATCCGCGAGATACCGCGGCGCACAAACCTAGAGGAGCGTCGACACGTCTGCAACGCAGGCCATGGTTGCCAGCACCTAACTGAAACCGCAATATCTTCCACAATCGAAAAGGGGAAACCATGCAGCTGCGTAAACTCGGCAACAGCGATCTCGATGTTTCGATCCAAGGGTTGGGATGCATGGAGATTGCCGGTTGGTACGGCGCCCGCGACGACGCCGAAGCGATCGCTACGTTGGACCGTGCATTGGAGCTCGGTGTCAATTTCTTAGACAGCGCCGATGTCTACGGCGCCGGCGAGAACGAAGAGTTTCTTGGCCGATGGCTCAAGGGCAAGCGCGATCAGGTCATCCTGGCCACCAAGTTTGGCAGCACGTGGGATGATAGCGGCCAACCCACGGGCATCTCGGGCACGCCCGATCATGTCCGCGCCGCCTGCGAGGCAAGCCTCGCCCGTCTCGGTATCGACACCATTGACCTCTACTACCAACACCGGGTCGATCCCGACGTACCGATTGAAGACACGGTCGGCGCGATGGGGGACCTGATCAAGGCTGGCAAGGTCCGCTATATCGGGCTGTCCGAGGCAGCCCCAGGCACCCTGCGGCGCGCAGCGGCAACCCATCCGATCACAGCGCTGCAGACCGAGTATTCATTGTTGTCGCGTGAACCCGAGTCCGAATTGATTCCGCTGTGCCGCGAAGTCGGCACCGCATTCATCGCCTACAGCCCGATCGCCCGCGGCTTGCTCACCGATGTTGCCCCGCGCGGCGAAGACCTCCCGTCCGATGACTTCCGCAGCGCGTTCCCGCGTTTCCTTGGTGACAATTACGATCAGAATCTGAGCTTGATCGACGTCGTCAAAGCCCTCGCCAAGGAAAAAGGCTGCACCACAGCTCAAGTGGCCCTCGCCTGGGTTCATGCCAAGGGCGACGATGTTTTTCCAATTCCCGGGACCAAGCGCCGACGCTATGTCGAGGAAAACGCGGCCGCCGTCGACGTATCACTCTCGGCGGAAAACATCGCCGGTCTCGAGGCGGCGTTACCGCCAAACGTCGCCGGCGGAACGCGCTACCCCGAGGCGTCGATGGCGCGCATCCACCGCTGATTTGCGGTCACCTTCCCATGAAACGCACCAAACTCGGCCAGACTGACATTGAAATATCGGCCCAGGGTCTCGGTTGTATGGGTATGGCCGGCTGGTACAGCGTCCGAGACGACTCCGAAGCTCGTGCGACGATCGCTCGAGCTCTTGACCTCGGTATCACTTTTTTCGATACCGCCGATGTCTATGGCCACGGCGAAAACGAGCGCTTCGTCGGCATCGAACTACGCCCCCATCGCGACCACGTGATCATTGCAACCAAGTGCGGCAATGTCTGGGACGATAGCGGCCGATCAGTGGGGGTCGATTGTAGCCCGGCTTACGTGCGAAAGGCGTGTGACGCCAGCCTCAAACGGCTTGGTATTGACGTTATCGATCTCTTCTATCTCCACCGCATCGATACGGAGGTGCCAATCGAAGACAGTATCGGGGCCATGGCGGGGCTCGTTGAGGCGGGCAAAATTCGTAGTGTAGGCCTATCGGAGGCCTCGCCGGCAACCCTGCGCCGCGCCGCTCAAGTGCATCCTATCGCCGCGCTCCAGACTGAATACTCGTTGTTCCATCGTGAACCCGAAACCGAGATCATCCCAACCTGCCGCGAGCTCGGCACGACCTTTGTCGCTTAC
>CAUZWH010000254.1:0-4983 GCA_963583675.1 Alphaproteobacteria bacterium | reverse complement strand
CATCGAATACTCAGCCGCCCGGGCAGAGGCTTTTCCTAACAATATCCCGGCGAGCACGGCGGTATCGGCACCGTCTCTGGTAATGCCTGATTTCCTGGTCGAAGTCGAAGCCGTGGCGGAAACCGGCAGTGGCGGCTAGATCGCAGACGCATCCCGTCGTCGTGCAAACACCTGACGCGCATGACCGACCCTAACGAACTCAGCGCTCTCGAAGCGGCGCAGCGGATAGCTGATGGCCGACTAACCAGCGAAGCGCTGATCCACACTTGCCTAGAGCGCATTTATGCGCGCGAAGATATCATTGGTGCCTGGGCGCATCTCGACGCCGATCATGCCGTGGCTGAAGCAAAGCAGTGCGACTCCGAACCGGCCCGCGGTCCGTTGCATGGCGTTCCCGTCGGCATCAAGGACATCATCGATACCGTCGACATGCCGACGGCGCAGGGATCGCCGATCTACGCCGGCAACCAGCCCGCCGCCGATGCCGCCTGCGTCGCCCTGTTGCGCGAAGCCGGGGCGATCATATTGGGCAAGACCGTCACCACTGAGTTTGCCGCCATGACGCCGGGTAAAACGCGCAATCCCCATAATCCCGACCATTCACCCGGTGGGTCGTCGAGCGGTTCCGCCGCCGCCATTGCTGATTTCATGGTACCGTTGGCGCTCGGCAGCCAGACCATTGGCTCGACCATCCGGCCGTCCACTTATTGTGGTGTTGTCGGCTTCAAGTCGAGCTATGGCAGTTTCAGCCTTGCCGGTATGAAACCGCAAGCGCCTTCGATGGATGCGCTCGGCTTGATGGCGCGCTCGGTTGACGACATCGTTCTTCTGCGCGCGCCATTACTGGGCGTTGCACAATTGCCTGACGCCGGCCCTGACCCTGTTTCGCAACCGCCACGGATAGGTGTCAGCCGTTCGCCGCACTGGAACAAAGCCGAGCCCGAAATGGTTCGCGCCATGGAAGCCGCAGTCCAAGCACTCGAGGACAGCGGTGCGGCGCTGGAGGAGATCGTGCTCGAACCCGAGTTCGCCGATGTCCTCGATGCACAGTGGACCATCTTAATGTTCGAATGCTCGCGCGGATTACGCTACGAATTGAACAATCACGCCGATGCACTCAGCGAGCCGCTACGAAATTTGCTCGAACAAGGACGCACCTGCCCCTACGACGACTATTTGGCGGCGCTCGATTTAGCGGCAAGATGTCGAGCCCTGATCGCGCCCATATTTGATCGGGTTGATGTGCTACTGACGCCCAGCGCTGCCGGACCAGCCCCGTTGTTCGGCGCGCCAACCGATCTGTTATTCCAGCGTTTGTGGACCGTGCTGCATTTACCCAGCATCACACTCCCCGCTTATGTCAGCGCAACGGGATTACCGGTCGGGATCCAATTGGTTGGCGGCCTCGGCAGCGATAGCAATCTGCTGTCGATCGCACGCTGGGTCGAAGAGCGCGTCTGCCCAGCGACGCCCATTTAACGATCGCACCCGTATCAATCAGCCGCCCGCGACCTCGAGCAGTAATTTCCCTGCAACGCCTCGCCCTTGGATCTTCGCGTGCATATCGCGGGCGCGCTCGAGCGGAAAACGCTCGACGATCGGAACATCGAGCCAGCCGTCGGCGACCCCTTGAAGCACATAGTCGTTACCCTGCGCCCATAGCGCCGGCATGCCCATCACATGGTGAATGCTGAAGCGCGTAAATGCCTGCGACCGGTTCAGCACACGGTCACGAATATTTCCAAGCGGCATCCCTTCGGCCTCGCCGATATTGATGACGTGACCCAGAATGCGCACCGCGTCGAAGGTTTTATCGAGCGTGGTAGCGCCAAGTGAATCGATCGCAAGGTCAACGCCCCTGCCCTCCGTCAGGTCAAGCACGGCGGCCACAAAGTTCGTCTGGTTGAGATTGATCACGGTATCGGCGCCGTATTTCAGCGGGAGGTTCTCTTTACCCGGCGTGCCGACCGTGCCGATTACCCGTGCGCCCAACCGAACCGCGAGCTGAGTAACAAACAAGCCAACACCCCCGCCCGCAGCGTGGACGAGGACGGTATCGCCGGCTTTCAATTGAAAGACCGTGTGCAGCATGTAGTACGCGGTCAGCGCTTGAACTGGGTACGCCGCCGCCACGTCGAGCCCGACGTTATGCGGCACGCGAGTGACGACCGATGCATCCGCAGCGCAAGTCTGCGCATAGCCACCGCTAGCGACCAATGTTGCGACCCGGTCGCCGACCGATAGGCTGGTAATGTCGGTCCCCTTAGCGGCCACGGTGCCTGAAATTTCCATACCCGGAATAACGGGGAAGTCGATGCGATGTGGATATCTGCCACTGCGCACCTGGGTGTCGGCCCAGTTGCACCCGCAATAAGCAACCTTGATCAGGATCTCGCCGGCACTTGCCTTCGGTTCCGGGACATCACGAAGTTGTAGCGCATCGAGTTGCTCGCTGGGACTGTCGACGACGATCGCGCGCACGGGATAGACCTCCTAATACTGCCATGTCGGCTTCACGGCAGCGCGTTGCTCAGGGGGTGGCACTTTCGTGGTGATCCCATCTAAAGCCGTGAATTCCGCGTTATATCACTTGCGTCATTGGCCTGCTCAGCAACTTGATTTGTGGATTGCAGCTAGCCTTGCCAACATTGCCTTTAACGAACAAGCTGGGGCCTTTAGCGAACAAGCTGGCGCCCATTGGCTAAGGCGTTTGAATGATTTGGGGGCGCGCGTGATACTCATCGGGGTCGATGTCGGCGGGACGTTTACAGATGTCGTGGTCACCGATACGGAGGCCGCGCTAACCTCGATTCATAAAGTTCCGACCACCCCGGAAGATCCTTCTCTCGGCGTCATCCGCGGCCTTCAGGAGATCTGCACCCGCGCCGGCATAGCTCGCGATGAGGTTGAGCACGTGATGCACGGCACCACCATCGCCACCAACGCGGTACTTGAATATGACGGTGCCGTGACCGGCATGGTCACGACGGCTGGTTACCGCGACATCATTCATATCGGCCGCCACCAGCGGCCGCAGCATTACTCGATCATGCAGGACATTCCCTGGCAGGATCGGCCGCTCGTGCGCCGGCGCCATCGGCTCACCGTCGCCGAGCGCTTGACGCCACCGCGCGGCGAGGTTGAGACCGCACTCGACGAAGAAGCAGTCCGCCAGGCCGCGCGCCAACTGCGCGACGCGAAGGTCGAAGCGATCGCCGTGTGCTTTCTGTTCTCCTATCTCAATCCCGCCCACGAGGATCGCGCCCGCGAGATCATTGAGGCCGAATATCCCGAATGCTTCGTCACAACGTCAGCCTCGGTGTCGCCCCAGTTCCGCGAGTTCGAGCGCTTTACCACCGCAGCCATGAATGCCTTCGTCGGGCCCAAGGTACGTTCCTATGTCCGCGACTTGGAGGCCGCAATCAACGACAACGGCTTTGGCGCCGAGTTGCACGTCATGGGGTCGAACGGCGGCGTTGCCTCGGCCGCCATGGTGGCCGAGCGCCCGGTGTTGACGCTTTTATCCGGACCGGCCGCCGGCGTGCTCGGCGGATTGATGAGCGGCGAGCTTTCCGGTCGGCACAACCTCATCACGTTCGACGTGGGCGGCACCTCCGCCGACATCGGCCTTATTCGCGACGGTGAATTCAGCGAAGCGACCGCGCGGGATACCTGGATCGGCGGCTACCCGGTGATGGCGCCGATGATCGATATCCATACGATCGGTGCCGGCGGCGGCTCGATCGCCTATATCGACGCGGGCGGCGCGTTTCGGGTGGGACCCCAAAGTGCTGGCGCACAACCTGGCCCCGCTGCCTATGCCAAGGGCGGCGATCAACCGACCGTCACAGACGCGCAAATCGTCCTTGGGCGCTTGCCGCCTCACAATTTCCTCGGCGGTGAAATGACGCTCCAAGCCGATGCGTCGCGCGCCGTGATCGACCGCCTCGCTGCCGAGATCGGACTTGGACGGGAGGAAGCGGCCGAGGGCTTGCTGACCATTGTTAATGCCAACATGGCCAATGCAATCCGCGCACGAACAATTCAAAAAGGACACGATCCGCGCGAATTTGCGTTGGTTGCGTTTGGCGGTGCGGGCCCGCTGCACGGGGTTGACGTCGCCCGCGATCTCGGCATCCCCGAGGTCATCGTGCCGCCCTTCCCTGGTATCACCTCGGCCGTCGGACTGCTGACGACCGATCTCAAATACGACGCTATTCGAACTGAGTTTCAGATCAGCGACGCGGTCGATGCCGCCCGGCTGACTGACGACTTCGGATCGATGCAACACGCCCTCGCCCAACAATTCGAGCGTGACGGATTAGCGGGTGGCGATGTCGCCTATACGCGCTACGGAGACCTCCGCTACGTCGGCCAGGGCTACGAACTCCGCGTCCCGGTCGCCGATGGACCGCTCGGCGACGCCACCCTAGCGCAGCTATTCGATGATTTTCAGGAGATCCATCGCGGCCAGTATGGGCACGCATTCGCGGACAGTCCGATCGAAATCGTCAATATTCGCCTCACGGGTATCGGGCGTATGCCCAAGATAAAGTTGGGTGAGATGCAGGCAGTCGATGTTATCGGCGGCAATCTCGACAACGCGATTTTGGAGACCAGCCAATGCACGTTCCGGCGCAACGGTGAGTTGGTCAGCCTGGCGACACCGCTTATTGCGCGCGACGCGATGCCCACCGGAATACCGATCGAGGGACCCGCGATCATCATCCAGACAGATTCGACCACGGTAGTTCCGCCCGGTGCACGGGCGACTGCTGACGCCGGCGGCAACTTGATAATCGAGACGGGAGCATGACATGACCGAACCCACAGCCGCGGGGCGCAATGCGCCCGATGTCGACCATGTGACCGCGAGCGTCGTGCAGGGCGCGCTTGAGAACATCGCGGTCGAGATGGGCTACAAGCTGATGCGGATGTCGTATTCGTCGATTATCCGCGAGTCCGAAGATTTCGGCGCCGCCC
>CAUZWH010000253.1:0-4989 GCA_963583675.1 Alphaproteobacteria bacterium | reverse complement strand
CCCGTGCGCACCGCTTCGGCATCCACACGGCATTTCAAGAGATGACGCTGATCGACGACCTAACGATCACGCAAAACATGTTGCTGCCCTATGAACCGACGCCGGTGCTGGGGCAGATTGATCGCCGCAAAAGCCGGCAACTGGTGGCCCAGCATTTTGCCGAATTGAGCCTGGAAAATGTCGATCCCGGCGCCCTGGTGAGCGAGCTCGACCTGGCGACGCGGCAAAAGATCGAAATTGCCAAGGCGGTCTCACGCCAGCCGCGCGTCCTCCTGCTCGACGAGCCGACCTCAACGCTGACGGTTGCCGATGTCGACTGGCTCGGCGCCTTGATCGAGAAACTGAGCGCAGACGGCGTGACGCTAGTTTTTATCACCCACCGCATGGCCGAGGTGCGGCGCTTTTGCACCGGCCTCACGGTGTTGCGCAACGGCCAGCATGCCGGCTCGTTCGACGTCGACGATGTGAGCGATGGGGACGTAGTTCGCCTGGTGATTGGCCGCTCGCTCGGCACTATCTACCCCGAGAGGGTAAATTACCGCGAGAGCGGCGCGACGACGCCGGCTCTGGCCGGGGACTCGCTTTCGACCGGCGGGCAACTGCGCGACGCATCTCTGCAATTATGGCCCGGCGAGGTGCTCGGAGTGGGCGCGCTTCAAGGCATGGGCCAGCTCGACCTGTTCGAAGCCCTGTTCGGCGTGACCGGCATTCGCGAAGGCCGGGTGGAATTGGATGGCCAGGCCGTCACCCTGGCGTCGCCGGCCGATGCGGTGCGCGCCGGCATCGGCATCAGTATGGTGCCGGAGGACCGCAAAACTGAGGGCCTGTTCCTCAGCCTCTCGGGCACGGCCAATGTTTCGATCCCGGTGATCGAGAAGCTCGCCAAATTCGGCTGGATCATCAAAGAAGCGGAAGCGGCGGCGGTCGACGAAGTGTTCAACCGCCTCAATGTTCATCCGCGCGCGCTCTATAAATCCGCCGCATCGTTCAGCGGCGGCAATCAGCAGAAAATCTCGATCGCCAAATGGCTGCTGGCACGAAGCAAGGTGCTGTTGATGTTCGACCCGACCCGTGGCGTCGATATCGGCACCAAGCACGAAATCTACATTCTTATCCGCGAGTTGGCGAAAGAGGGCAACGCGATACTTTTTTATTCAACAGAAATCCCCGAACTGGTGAATGTCTGCGACCGGGTCTTGGTGATGTACCGCGGCCGCGTCGTCAAGGAACTGCTCGGCGACGATATTTCCGAAGAAAACATCATGACCTACGCGCTGGGTAGCGCGGAAGCCGGCCCCCAGCCCGCGGAAGCCGGCGGATGAGCGGCGCCATCGCCTTGCCTTCTCTGCCGCCGCGCTGGCGCCGCGGCCTGGCGCGCCAACAGCGCCTGTTCGTCGCGATTGGCGCTTTCATTGCCATCTTCGTCTATCTCGACGTCATCTCGCCGGGGCCGGTCAGCTATTTCGAAATCAGTTTTCTGTTTGCCAATGCCGGAGCGTTGGCGCTCGCCGCCATGGGCCAGACCGTTGTCTTCCTCATTCGCGGCTTCGATCTGTCGTGCGGCGCCACGCTGTCACTGGTCAATGTGATGATCGCGCTGTACACCCGCGATACGGCGCACAGCCAAATATTGATGTGTATCGCGGGCCTCGGCATAGGCGCCATGGTCGGCGCCTTCAATGGCTTCTTCATCGCCTTCATGCGCCTCCAGCCGGTGGTGGTGACGCTCGCCACGATGTTTATCATCCTCGGCCTCAACTTGCTGATTATGCCCGATCCGGGCGGCATGGTGCCTTACGGCATCACACAGACCCTGACCGGCGATCTGATCTATGAAGTCATTCCGGCCTCGCTCGTGGTGCTGCTTATTGCGCTGGTGGTGTGGGCGTTGATCAAACGCTCGCGTTTCGGCACCGCGCTTTACGCCGTTGGCAGCAATGAGGACGCGGCCTTCTCGAACGGCATATCCGTCACCCGGACAAAATTTCTTGGCTACACCCTGGCCGGAGGATTTTACGGCGCCGGCGGCGTATTCCTGAGCGCCCAGACACTATCGGGCGATCCGCTTGTGGGCAGCAGCATGCTGCTGCTGATTTTCGCAGCCACCATCCTCGGCGGCACGCGCATCGGCGGCGGCCAGGGCGGTTGTCTCGGAACGGTGTTCGCCGCGCTCACCTTGATGCTGATCTCCAACGTGATGGTGGTGCTGAACGTGTCGTCGCATTACACGCCGATCGTCGAGGGGGCGATCCTGTTGATGGCGGTGGCGGGCGCAACGATGGGCATGGATTCGCCGCTGGCCGAGCATCTCAGGATTTTTAAGCTCAACGTCGCCGGGCTCGGCAATCGCTCGCTGCCGATGTTTCTCAGTCGCCCCGAAGCCGAGCGCGGCAAGTTGCGAACCAGCTGGAAACCGCGCGTCAGCGACGAGCTAGTCGGCTCGGCGCTCCGTCAATGGCGAGTCAAAAACTGGGAGAATTTACGCCTGATCATTCCCGCCTGGGCGCTTTTTTTCGTCGTTTACGTGTTAGTGCTGATCTTCATCGGCGGCTCTGCCTGGGGCACCCATTATTTCAACTCGCTGTTTACGCTGGCGCTCTTTTTCGCCGTTCTCGGACTCGGTCAGGGCGCGGTGGTGATGACCGGCGGGCTCGATTTGTCGGTGCCGCACACCATGGCGTTCACCGGCGTCATGCTGGCGGCGCTGTCGAACGGCCTGGACGCGCCAGCCTACTGGGCGATTCCGCTGGTGCTGGGCGTCGGCATCACGATCGGCATCGTCAACGGGCTTGGCATCGTGCTGTTTGGCATGCCGGCGATAGTCGTCACGCTGGCAACCAATGGCATAATGCAGGGGCTCGGCCTGCTCTATACCGGCGGCATCCCAACCGGGCGCTCGCCGCCGGTGCTGGTGTGGCTGTTCACCGGGCGGTTTCTCGGTTTCGCGCCTTCGGTCTGGCTGCTGATCGTTTTTGTCGCCGCGTCGATCATCTTGTTGCACCGCACCACCTTCGGGCGGCGCATCTTCGCCCTTGGCAATAGCCGGCGGGTTTCTCTCCTCTCGGGCGTGCGCGTCGATCGCACGACGATCGGCGTTTACGCCTTGAGCGGCTTTTGCTCGGCCCTGGCCGGCGTGATGATGACTGGCTTCAGCACCGTCTCGTTTCTCAATATGGGCCTGCCGTTCCTGCTGCCCTCGATTGCCGTGGTTCTTGTCGGCGGCACGCTGGCGACCGGCGGGCGCGGCCATTTTGTCGGCATTCTGGGCGGCGCCCTGCTGCTCACCGCGGTCGCCACGTTCGTCACCGGCACCAATATTCCGATTGCCTGGCGCGATATCGTCTTCGGCGTGGTGGTGCTGGGCGCGGTGTTGACGCTGCGCGACCGCACGACCTGAACCGCTAGCCGCCGGCGACCACCGGCAACTGGATATGCGACGGCCGCATTGAATCGTGGAACACGGGTTTGGCTCGCCGTCACCAGCACGCTGTCGTCGCCGAATGGCTTGCCGTTGTTGGGGTTACGGTCGAAATGCGGGAAATTACTGCTGGACACCTCGACCCCGATGCGGTGCCCGACGGCGAAACGGTGGCACGCCACCCCGGCGGCGATGGAAAATTCGTAAATCCGATATTGCAGGTGCCGAAAAGAGAATGAAACGGTGCAAGGAATCCAAGTACAGGGATTGCTGGGATGGCTTTGTCACGTTAACAGGCCGCGGCAAAATCATTTCTGCCCAGCCAGCGTGAGGGTCTGTTCCCAGACAGTTTGATCCAACTCCACTGGATCCTGTTCGCGCTTGCCCTGCCCCGGCATCCGTGCTCCTTCATCAAGCGCAACGGCTCCTTCAACCAGCTGCAAACGATTGAAAAATTCTCCAGACACTCCAGGATCCATCAGCAAATAATATTGGCCTAGGTCATGCGGAGGCCCATCGGGCGCCTTCAGCGACTGCACGTCCTGGCTGACCGCACTGCCGGTCAACCCTGCCGCCAGCAACTCTGCCATCAAGCCGAATCCCCAGCCTTTGTAGCCGCCCATACTGACGAGTGACCCCGTAATAGCCGCCTCGGGATCGGTTGTGGGCTGGCCTTCGGCGTCTATAGACCAGCCTTCGGGAATATGTTCGCCTGCGGCCTTTGCCATGGTAATTTTTCCTAGAGCCACAGTGGTTGTAGATTGGTCAAACTGCATTGCTAGTCCACCCTTGCCATCCGGCACCGAGAATGAAATCGGGTTGGTGCCAATTACGCGTGTCTTGCCTCCAGGCGGTGCCACTATTGGTGAGGCATTGGTCACTCCTAGTCCGATCAGCCCTTCAAGCGCAATTTGTTCAGTAAAAAATCCCAGAGATGTACAGGTATGCGCATGGCCCACCGCCAGGCTGGCCACTCCGCAATCAAGTGCGGCGGCGACCGCCTCGGGTAGAGCTCGGGCAAAGGCTGGTTGTGCAAATCCAAATCGCGCATCCACCCTTACGGCCCCAGGACGAGGGCGCGTTACAATGGGCTCCACATCCCCTTTAACTCGGCCGCTTTGCAATTGTTTACAATAGCTTTCTAGGTAATAGAGGCCGCAGATACGATTCCCAACGGCCTCCGCTTTGCGTACTGCCCGCGCGACCTCAGCCGCTATCCAAGGCAAAGCGCCGTGCCGCTCCAACGCAGTATTTACCGTTGCCTCGATTTCACTCAATGTCACCTGTGGCAAAGCTTACTCCCTTGTACAGAACGGTTGCACATATAGAATTTCATGGGGTCGGTCAGTTCCTAGTGACCACTGGCGTCACCCCAAAAGGTCGCCTATCTCGCTGCTTCACGATAACAAGGAATGCAACTTGGGGAGTGTTGAGCATAATAATTTCGAACATACTAAAGGGATCTGATATCGCCAACCGCGCATTTTCAGTGCTCTTGGCGGGCGATCATACGTCAGGTGGGCATTGTCACGTTAACAGGAAGGACGTGTAGGGGCATCTACGATAGTCTA
>CAUZWH010000252.1:0-4997 GCA_963583675.1 Alphaproteobacteria bacterium | reverse complement strand
CGATAGTGACCATAATGCCCTGCGCTTCGTCGACATCGCGCAAGCGCACCGGGCCGAGCCCGTCCATGTCTTCGCGCATGATCTTGCCGGCCCGCTCGGACATGTTGCTGAAGAACAGATCGCGCAAGTATTCGGAGGCCCCCTTCAAGGCCAGGCCCAGCTTGTCTTTCTCCACTGCGCGCCAGTACCTGGATGCTCGCCGGATTGAGCTTGGTGAGATCTTCGAAGGTGAACATCAGGCCTTTGATGCGCTCCGCCGAATCACGGTTTGCCTCTCCCAGCGATTCGAGGAATTTCTTCTTTGTCGCACGATCAAAATCGTTGAAGATATCGGCCATCGATTCGTGCGGATCACGCCGCGAGGTGCGGGCTAAATTGCTCATGAACTCCGAGCGCAGCGTGTTCTCGACGGTTTGCAGGATCTCTTTGCGCACACTTTCCATCGACAACATGCGATTGATGACTTCCATCGCGGTTTCTTCGGGCAATACCGAGAGCACCCGAGCCGCGTGATCGGGCTCGATCTTGCCCAGGACGACGGCGATGGTTTGGGGGTATTCGTTCTTCAAATAGGCGGCGAGCATGGTCTCGTTGACGTTGCCGAGTTTCTCCCACAGCGTCCGCCCAGCCGGTCCGCGCAATTCCTCCATCATACCATCGGCGCGACCGCCCATCGCCTGACGCAAAATGCGTTCAGTGCCTTCATAGGTGCCGATGAGCGATCCGGTCGACGACAGACGGCCGACGAACTCAGTAAAGACACCCTCGACCATCTCAGAGTCCATCTTTCCAAGGTTGGCCATCGCCATGGAAATTTCCTTGATCTCCTCCTCGTCCATCTTCGTGAACATGGTCACTAACTGTTGCTCGTTAAGCGCGAGCAACAGCACCGCCGCTTTTTGCTATCCGGTCAGTTGACGTATCGTGTCAGAAATCAGCTTGCTCCTGATCGCGGCAGCTCGAACCTTAACGTAACGAGCGGAAATTCCTATTTTGGTCACCCTATTTGCTCATATAAACTATTAAAAAAGTACAAAATATATTGATTCACAAGGGATTTTCGCCGGAATGATGGCGCGGGTTTGGCCAGCACGATCGCTACCGGTGGCCGGTCTGTCTTGTAACCGTTCCAGGTTATACCGACACGCGATAGCTCCAATGCGCCTCGCGATTTCGCCCTAAGCGGTGCGAGCTACAAACTCGTCACATCGCGCCTGCGTTATCGGCGACGGCGAACAATGCACCCTAGGCGATGCAATTGGGCGTGCAAATGCTGTCGACGAGGGCGAGACCGAGATCGGGAATCAGTCGTGCGGCCGCGGTCTATCGAGAACGCGAAACCGAAATTGTCGTTACTCGCCGTCACTGTCACACCGATCGGGTGAAGCCAGGGTTTAATCTATTGTGATTACCACTTTTCCAAAGTGCGCCTGACTTTGGAAGTAGGCGAACGCTTCTCTGGCGTCTTCGAACGCAAACGAGCGATCGATTACCGGGCGAAGTTCATGAGTGGTAATCGCCCGGTTCATCGCCTCGAACATTTCCCTACTGCCAACATAAACGCCTTGCACCGTGACCATTCGTCGCAGGATCGGCATCGGATCAATCTCAGCAGCACCCGATAGAAGCCCGATTACGTAAACGAAACCGTCGACACTCACGCATGAAAGTGAACGGCTTAGGGTACCGGCACCGCCCACTTCGACTATGTGATCGGCGCCTTGGCCGTCGGTAAGGTCCAGGACTGCGCTATCCCAGTCCGCAGTCTTGCGGTAGTTGATGAGTCCAGATGCACCGAGCGCTTCGAGCTTTGCCAGTTTTTCGTCGCTAGAAGATGTCGCAATTATGCGAGCGCCAAATAGCTTGGCAAACTGGAGCGCGAATACCGAAACGCCGCCCGAGCCAAGCACCAGCACCGACTGCCCGGCCGACAAATGCCCCTGGCGGACCAAGGCATGCCATGCGGTCACCGCGGCGCACGGCAATGTCGCGCCTTCCTCAAACGATAGATGTTCGGGGAGGTGCACCAATCCATCTTCGTGCAGAACAACGTATTCCGAGAGCATGCCGTCGATCGATCCACCAAGCGCGGACGCTTGGACGTCGGGTGTAATGCTCCCGCCGATCCAGCGCTGCATGAAAATCGCCGCCACGCGATCGCCAACCTTCACGCGGGTTACGGCGTCGCCGACCGCGACAACTTCGCCAGCGCCGTCGGACAAAGGAACCAAATTGGGCTTTGAGGCGCCCCGGGCATAGCGCCCTTCGACCACCATGAGGTCGCGATAGTTTAGCGACGTCGCGCGGACTTTGACCTGAACTTGATTGGATGAAGGTTTGGGTTCATCGCACTCTACGAGTTGGAGCGAATCTATCCCCTGCGGGTCGTTGATCTGGTACTGCTTCATGGCATTTGTCGCTATGACACCCCGAACATGTGTAGGTCTCACAACATACCCACCGATGCGATAGAACGCACGGGGGTAAGCGCATAGCGCACCCACAAACCGCCGCGCCCAACTATGATTGCTTTAGGAGGTTGTTCCCATGCCCGATTTAGTCGAGTTGCGGCCGGTCTCAGGGGCTTGCCACTGCCGAAATATCAGTTTCACCCTGCGGTTTCCGGTGACTGAAAGTCCGATCCGGGTTCGTGCTTGCAGTTGCTCATTTTGCCTCAAACACGGCGGGATCTATACCTCGCATCCAGAGGCAAAGCTCCAAGTTTTGATAGCAGACGAGGATCAACTCCAGCGCTATCGGTTTGGCACGAATACCGCCCACTTCTTGATCTGCCGACGCCGTGGTGCGGTCCCTGTAATCACCAGTCATATCGACGACACTTGCTACGCCGTCGTTAACGTCAATACGCTTGATAACATCGATCGCGCCGAGTTCGAGGAAGCAACGACCAATTTCGAGGGCGAGGCGAGCGGAGGGGGAATTCCGCGGGATCGCCTAAAGCAATTGCTTGAGTTGGTGGAACAGCGACGGAACACGTTCCGCGATCCTCGGCTGGTCGAATTACTCGATGATATTGAGCTAAGAGCTAAGGTTGAGTTGGCGAAATTGGGTGAGCTCTAAACACCGATCGCACCCGTTGGGACACTCGGCGATGCACAATCCATCATTATCAAGTCATCTTCGTTCTTGCTGGAGAGCGGTTGGATTGATATAACCGCGCGCTTTTGTCTCAGCACATTGGCGGAGTAGTGGGTATGTCGACGGTAACGGCGAATAAACGCGTTAAGCGCCTGCCCAAGAATTATAGACCGGGCGGCGACGAAACTTTTATGTGTGGCCGGCAACGAGAGTATTTCCGGCGCCTATTGTTCGTATGGCGCGGCGAACTACTCCAGGAGTCGAGCCAAACGCTGCAGCACCTGCAGGAAGATACCGAGCAAGAGATCGATCTAGCGGATCGAGCGTCGACGGAAACCGATCGCGCACTTGAATTGCGCACGCGCGATCGCGAGCGAAAGCTGATTTCTAAGATTGACGAAGCTCTGGAGCGAATAGAGGACGGCACGTACGGTTTTTGCGAGGAAACCGGTGAGCCCATCAGCTTGAAGCGGCTTGAAGCGAGGCCGATCGCCACGCTCAGTATCGAGGCCCAAGAGCGCCATGAGCGTCGCGAGAAGGTCTATCGGGACGACCTCTAGGGCTTGGTCGAGACACACGAAGGACTTCCGGCGGCCTCTTTTTTGCTGCAAAAGACTGGTTGACCGAGCAGCGCTCAATCAACAATCGTGGGATTAAGTCAGATCACCCGCTAGAAGGGTAGCAGGATGTCGAGAACCTGTTGGCCGTAGCGAGGTTGCTGAACGTCGGTGAGTTAACCACGGCCGCCGTAAGAAATCCGTGCTTCGGCGATCTGTGTGTGGGGGATGGTATTTGCGTTGCTGATATCTTCGGGCCGGATAACGCCGGCGACAATCAGCTCGCGAATTTCGAAATTGACGCGCATCTCCTGGCGCCCTTCGATGACGAGATTGCCGTTGGGAAGAACCTGGATCACCACAGCTGCGATTGTGAACGTAATGTCTTCCTCACGATCGACTTCGCCGTTGCCGACCGCCGAACTCGATGAATAGATGTCTACCAAGTCGGCGTTGTTGATCGCGGTTGGCAGGACTTTGGCCAGACTTGCCTGATACCCGAGGAACTGGTCGAGACCGAGATCCTCCGAGCTTGTACGCGTACGTGTGGTTCTGTTGGAGATATCGGCTTCTTCATCGATGCTAACGGTCACGGTGAGGATGTCGCCAACCATTGCGGCGCGTTGATCCTTGAAGAATGCCTTAGCACCGGGCCGCCATAGTGAATTTGCCTGATGATGCAGGGCCACGGGTGTTGGCATCGGCATCGATACTGTCCGATAGGTGGGCTTGGTCGTCGGGTTTTCGATTTTTGTGAGGGGCGGGCGCGCGCCGAGATCCTGCATGCGCGTGATGGCATTGCAACCCGGCGTCGTCAGTGCGATTCCGATAAGGCTAGATTTCCGGATAGAGGAAAGAAGGTCATTGCGTGTTTCCCGGTGCTATTACTTGGCCGCGGTGAGTGCTTTTTGTGCGGTCGAGACTGTGACTCGGTTGGGACTCAAGATCGTTGCCAGTACGATCCGCCGGCTTTTGATATTTGCACCCGGATCACGTCGCCGGTGGCGCCGGATTCTAGCGCGCGGCCAGCCGCAGTTAATTGCATCGGGCCGGATTGAACCGCCATCGTCACGATCGCTCCTTTAGCGATTGTGATCGGTTCAGCAACATCCGATAGGCGGATTGGTGACCCAATCTTAAGCGGCCGTCGCGGACTCATTCCGACGATATCTTGCTCGGCCATGGCAACGTTTCGATGTGCGCGGTTTTTGGTTGCGGAAATCCAATTGACGTCACCCGCAACGATGATGTCACCGACACTAACCTGACGAACCAGAACGGGAATTTCCATGAGACGGCGGGCTTGTCTAACCACGCGCACGGGTATCGCGCGTGAATCGT
>CAUZWH010000251.1:0-5001 GCA_963583675.1 Alphaproteobacteria bacterium | reverse complement strand
CGAATCGCGCCTCAAGCTCGGTGGCACGAAACAAACTTTCCATCAGCGTTTCCGGCACGATGGAACGGCTACGCGGCTCCAATATTAGACGGATATCCTCCGCCGATTCGTCGCGCACATCAGCAAGGGCGATGAGCTTTCGATCCCCGATCAGTTCTGCGATACGCTCCACGAGCCTGGATTTTGATACATGGTAGGGAATTTCGCTAACCACGATCTGATATTGCCCGTGACTCAGTTTTTCAACTTCCCAAGTCGCTCGAACCCGAAAGCCGCCGCGTCCCGTGGCGTAAGCCTCAATGATGTTGTCGCGTGGCTCAACGATAACGCCCCCGGTCGGGAAATCCGGACCAGGGATGAATTCCACCAGTTTTGCAATTGTCGCGCGGGGAAACTTTAGCAAGTGAAGCAGCGCATCGCAGATCTCACCAACATTGTGCGGCGGGATACTGGTCGCCATGCCGACCGCGATTCCCGACGACCCGTTGGCGAGCAAGTTCGGAAACCGAGCCGGTAGGACGACGGGTTCCTCGTCCTCGCCGTCGTAATTTTCGCGGAAATCGACCGCGTTTTCGTCAATGCCGTCGAGCAATGCTTCGGCGACGATCGTCATTCGCGCTTCGGTGTAGCGCATTGCAGCGGCATTATCGCCGTCGATATTGCCGAAATTACCTTGGCCGTCGACCAGTGGATAACGAACTGCAAAATCCTGCGCTAGCCGAACCAGCGCGTCGTAAACCGATTGATCGCCGTGTGGATGGTATTTGCCGATAACGTCGCCAATAACCCGTGCACATTTCTTGAACCCTGATTTTGGGTCAAGCTTGAGCTGGCGCATCGCAAACAGAATACGCCGATGGACAGGCTTCAGCCCATCGCGCACATCCGGCAGCGAACGCGACGTAATTGTCGAGAGCGCGTAGGCGACATAACGCTCCGACAACGCTTTCGAAAGCGCTGCGGGTCGAATCCCCTGGATGTTAGTGGCATCACTCATGTTGGCCTGATACTACTAGATTTGGTGGTTTCCCGTTGAAATATATCTAGAAGTCGTAGTCTCGCCGCCGGGACGCGATTATTGGACGGTAACAAAACATGATGTTCCAGAAAATAGCCGGTCAGCGTTAGTCCGTCCGAGATATCGGCGGCCGAGGCAGCCTCGCCCGCACTTGCAGCATTCGTGAGGAAAGCCGGCAAAGGCAATAGCCGGCTGCGGTAGTCGCCGGCAGCATCGCGCGAAACCGCCCGTCCGCTGCGGGGTGACACATAAGCGAGGTCTTCAATGCGATCGGTCAGCGCGCAACGCGTCAGGTCCAAGCCAAATCCCAACTCACGCAACAAGCCAATTTCCCAAGCGACGTACGCCTCTGGCCAATGTGCGGATCCGACAATCTTGTCGAGAAGATCATCGAGGGCAGCGTAAGCCTCAGGCTGAGGTTCGCGTTCGGGTAGAGATCGCTCGAGCACAGCCGTGGCCGCGGAAATCCCGGCTAGGCGATGTTTGTCGGACAATACCGTCGCCGTTCGCGCGTAAGCGAGTTCGCAACTGAAGTTTCCAAGATGCTCGGGTAGGCGCGCGCGCCAGGAGACGCGAAGACGATTGCCTACCTGCAGTGCGCCGCGGTGGCGGCGCCCAGAACCGCCGCGAACCAATCCGGCATGACGTCCATGGTGTTCGGTGAGCAGTGTTGCAATAACCGATGACTCGCCATGCTTTCGCACAGCGAGAACGATACCAAGATCAGCCCAATCCATGCACTATTCGGAGAAATCCAAGCCCATTTCGCGGTAGCGTTCAGGGTCTTCCGCCCATTTCTTGCGCACCTTTACGAACAGAAACAGATGGACTCGCTGCTCTAACGCCGTTTCTAGCTCGAGGCGCGCCTGCTCGCCTATTTTCTTGATCTGACGTCCCCCTTTTCCGAGGACGATGGGTTTCTGGCTGTCGCGCTGAACGTAAACAACCTGATCAATACGAACACTGCCATCCTTTTGTTCGGTCCAGGTTTCAGTCTCTACGGTCGCCGCGTAAGGAAGTTCGTGATGAAGTTCCATAAAGATCTTCTCTCTGGTTATCTCAGCTGCGAGAAGACGCATCGGAACATCTGCGATCTGGTCTTCGGGATAAAGCCATGGCCCAACGGGCACAGTATCGGCAACGAACGCAGCGAGATCGTCAACACCATCTCCGGTTAGTGCGGAAATCATAAAAGTCTCGGAATAAATTCCCTCACGATTAAGCGCCTCAGCATTGCCCAGCAACGTTTGCGGTTTTACGAGATCGACTTTGTTGAGCGCTAACTGTGCTTGTCGCCCAGCGTCACGCAAGCCATCAATGATGCGTCGGCTGTCGTCATCGATGGTGCCTGGCGACATCGCGGCAGCGTCCACTATGTGAACCACCAGATCAGCGTTGTGCGCTCCAGCCCAAGCCGCCGCAACCATTGCTCGGTCGAGTTGGCGGCGGGGAACGAAGATACCCGGAGTGTCAACAAATATGAGTTGCGAGTCGCCGCGGATGGCAATCCCGATTATTCGGGTACGTGTCGTCTGCACCTTCGGTGTAACAATCGATATCTTGCTACCCACAAGGTAGTTAATAAGCGTCGATTTGCCTGCGTTCGGCGCGCCAACCAAAGCGACGAACCCACACCGGCGCTGGCTTGAAGAGTCGGCCATCACTCCGCCATCCGCACTCATTTCGACATCCAGGCACCCGCTATTGCCGTCAGCATTGTTTCCGCCGCTTGTTGCTCGGCCCGGCGTTTCGTCGAACCCTTGCCGCAGGTTGCAGCCTCGCCGTCGACGTCCACCGCTATTAGGAATGTCGGTTTGTGAGGCGGACCTTCGGTGCTTATCAAGCGATAAGTCGGCGGCGGTTTCGCCAGCCCTTGAGCCCACTCCTGTAGCGCCGTTTTGGCGTCGGCCGGAGGTGTAAGCAATGCCGCTGCCCGATGCTCCCAATGGCGCTGAATAAACTCCTCGGCCGCTACCAGGCCGCCATCGAGATAGATTCCGGCCAGAATCGCCTCGAGGACATCGGCCAAAATCGCGGGGTTGCTTGCTCCCCCCGTTACGGCGTCTGCGTCACCCATAATGATATGGTTACCAAGGTTGATCGATAGAGCGACTTCAGCCAGGGTTTCGCGCCGAACGAGTTCGTTGAAGCGTCGTGCCAGATCGCCCGAAGGCGCATCGGAAAATCGTTCATAGAGCAGGCGCGCGACAACGATCGCGAGCACACGATCGCCAAGAAATTCTAGTCGATCGTATGTTATTTTAGTCCGCGGTTCACGCTCCGCGACGGAGCTCGGATGGGTGAGCGCTTGTCTCAGAAGATCGGGATTGAGGAACGAGTATTGAAGGACGCTAGTTAGTTCACCTAGCCCCATGTCCTGCGCAGCCCCTTTCAATCAGAGACCTCTTGGAACAATCGTTTGAAACGAATCGCGAATGGCCAGCGCCAAATTTCCCAAATTTTTGCACTGCCATCGGTAGAGAAGAACAAGAACTCCGCCCGCCCCACGAGATTTTGTGCCGGGACCATGCCAACGCCACCTCTCGCGCGGCTGTCGAGCGAGTTGTCACGATTATCGCCCATCGCGAAATAGTGCCCTGCTGGAACTACCCACTCCTGCGTGGTGTCATGATCGCCGCTGGCTATGAAATCGAGCGTATTGTGCTGTGGTCCATCGGGCAGCGATTCGACAAAACGAGGGACGCGAAATCGTTGTCCCCCGCGCTCGTAAATAAAATCGCTCGTCCGCTCTTTGGCAACGGCTTCGCCGTTAACGTGAAGCTTGCCGTCGAGCATCTGCACACGGTCCCCAGGGAGGCCAACGATTCGTTTTATGTAGTCGGTGGAATTGTCGCTGGGAAGTTTGAATACGGCTACATCACCACGTCGTGGCTCCGACTTCAGTATCCGCCCGTTGAACAATGGCAGACCCCACGGCAGAGAGTAGCGGCTGTATCCGTAGGAGTATTTCGATACAAACAAATAATCGCCGACCAACAGCGTCGGTAGCATGGATTCGGAAGGGATATTGAACGGTTCATAAGCGAATGTGCGTATTACGAGAGCGATTAGAACAGCGTAGACGACGGTTCGGATTGTTTCGCCGAAACCACCTTTTTCATATTTCTTTTTTACGGTATCTCGCTGCATCGGATTACGCGGTGACCTCAGGGACGGCAGAAATGATTACGATCGCCTGTGCCAGAGGGTAGTCGTCTGTAATCGTAAGATCGATCTGGGCTATCGACCCGTCCGGCGTAAGTTCATCGAGCCGATCTTTTGCCCCGCCGGTTAGCGCCATGGTGGGCTTACCCGAGGGAAGATTAACCACCCCAAGATCACGCCAATAAACCGCGTGCCGGAATCCCGTGCCCAGAGCCTTCGAGCAGGCTTCTTTGGCCGCGAAACGCTTTGCATAGGATGCAGCCCGGTTGGCGCGCCGGTCCGACTTTCCTTGCTCGGTAGGGGTAAAAAGGCGTTGTACAAACCGGTCTCCGAATCGTTCGAGTGTGCGCTCGATGCGACGGATGTCAATCAGATCACTTCCAATACCAATGATCACGACACCGACTACCTTAGGTTTGCGCCGTTGTCGAGATGGCATTTCGCGCTTCATCCATCAGAGCGCGCATGCGCCGAACCGACTTCTCGATACCGGTGCAAATGGCTTCGCCAATCAAGAAATGACCGATATTCAATTCGACAATGCTTGCGATTGCAGCGATCTCCCCCACGGTATCAAACGAAATCCCATGCCCAGCATGGCACTCCAGCCCCAGTTCAACAGCCGAGCTTGCCGAATCACGCAGTCGTTTCAGCTCATGGGTATATGCGCTCCCGCTGGCCTTGCATAACGAACCGGCGTGAAGTTCGACGACCGCGGCGCCGATGCTCTTGGATGCTTCCAGCTGATCGAACTGGGGATCGACGAACATCGATACCCGACAGCCCGCCTCACAGAGCCGGGCAACCTGGGGCGCCAG
>CAUZWH010000250.1:0-5002 GCA_963583675.1 Alphaproteobacteria bacterium | reverse complement strand
CTTTGGTTGCGCAAGGATTGCACTTCTTTTTCGTTGCGTAGGGGCTGCAAACGGCGAGCTGAATTTCGCGCGGCCGGTTGCTGTCCAGCAAAGCGCCCTTTTTCTTCTTTGTAGCGCAAGGGTTGCAACCCTTCTTGGCGGCGCACGGGTTCTTGGCCGCACATGGGTTCTTCGCGGCGCACGGGTTGCACTGCTTCTTCTTGGCTGCAGGCATATTCTGATCGGCTTTAGATTGATCCGCGAGGCGGAAGAGTGAGGCGCTATGAAAACGTGTTTTCTAGTTTGCTTGTTGCGGCTGCTCTGGCGGTCCCGTTGTTGTTTGCAAATCCTGCGCGCGTCATGGCGGCTGACGTAGTCGGAAAGGGCGACGCGGTCGATGGTGATACGATCGTGGTCGCCAAAAAGCGCTTCAATCTCGAAGGAATCGACGCGCCGGAACTTGACCAACGATGCGTCTGGCCGAACGGCGAGATTCCATGTGGCGACATTGCCCGCACCGCGCTGCTTGATCTCGTTGCCGGCGCGCGGGTCACTTGCCGCCCCGAAGGCACCGACGCCGCCGGCGAAACGATTGGCCGTTGCGCCGCCGACGGCTTTGATATCGGTGGCAACATGGTTCACACGGGATGGGCGCTGGCCGATCGCCAAACCGGAAAAAACTACCTTGATATCGAACGTAGAGCCGAAACGGCCAAACGCGGGTTGTGGAAAGGTAAATTCGTCACGCCGTGGGACTGGCGCGCCAGAAAACGCTAGCCTCCGCAGGAATCCCTATCGAGCAGGCCGTCCTGGCAATTGCCAAAGACGCCACGCCAACCCCAGCAGCCAGTGCGCGGCCCAGGCGTAGCTGGCTTCCAGGGTCATCGGCATTACTGCCAGTCCTGCGATGAGCCCGAGAACGCCCAGCGCGCGGCCAAAGTTGGCATCAGCCATCATCGCCACACCCACCAGCATGATGCCAATGCCGAGGAAGCCGATCGCCACCGCGTCCGCGGTTAGCGCGGCGCCGAGCATCGCCGTCGCAATGACTGAGGCCAGCGGGTTCGCAACATCGACGACCGGCGCTAGTTGGGTGGAGACGACAAATGGCAGCATGGTCGCCATGCCGTTTGTCAGTGCCGCCACCGCCATCGACATTGCCCCAATACGGGCTAAGCCGCGGTGCCGACCGCCGATCAGCCTATCGAGCGCGAAGGCAATCGGAACCATCCTCAGCACGCCCGCTGTGAAGAGGATCGCACCCCACTCGGCGCCACTCGGATTAGCGAGGTTGACGCTGAGCCAAGCATCCAATTGACCTGGTTTATAAGCGAGCGAAGCCCGCGGCAGCGCCAGCGCGCCAAGCCCATTCGCGATTGCACCGCTCAACACCAGAAGGGCTGCGCCTCGCGCCAGCCAATAATCGCTTACAGAATTGATGACAGCGTCTGACTCAGGTGAGCGCACAGACATTAGCGACGTTACGCGGTCGCGCGTTGCGGCAGGCCCCACAAGCGAATGCTTACCCATAACAGCCACAGCACCCACAGCGGGCCGGCAATAACGAGCCATTGTGCCGCCGCATAGGAAACCGGCTGCAGCACCACCGGCAGGGTCGCGATACCGGCGATCACACCCCACCCACCGGCAAACCGTCCGAATCCGGGATCACGCCACATCGCGAACCCGGTCAAGATCATCCCGACTCCAAGCAGACCGTTGAAAACGGCATCCATGGTTAGCGTCCAGCCCAACAATGCAAACGCGACGGCCTGGAAGGCCGGATCGTTCGTGGCAACACCACCCAAATGTTTAATGACCACAAACGGCGCCGTCGTCGCCGATCCATTCATTAGCGCGCCGGTTGCGATAAATGCCCCGCCGAGAACGGCAAGGCCGGACAGCGGTCCCCTCACCAGCCGGGTTAACGCAATCCCGAACGGCACCATGACGAGCACGCCAAACGTGAAATAGAGCGCACTGGCGATCGCAGCATCAGGGTGTGCGAGGCTATCGCTCAACCAGATTTCCAGCTTGCCGGGCTTGTAGGCTTGGGGGATATCACCGAGTGCGACGACGCCGAGGAGGTTGCCGAGAAAAGCGATGAGTCCGAGCACAGCCGCGCCCCGCGCCAGCCAGAAATCTCGTCGGTCTTGATTCTCATCCACCCCACGGACTCCTTTCAGCCTAGCCCAGACCTAAACCATGGGCGCGATGCCAAGGCGCGACAACAATGCCGCATCTGAATTTCGATCCGGGTTGGCTGTCGTTAACAGCTTGTCGCCGCAGAAGATTGAGTTCGCGCCAGCGAAAAAGCACAACGCCTGCGTATCGTCGCTCATCAGCTCGCGGCCCGCCGATAGACGCACCACGGATTCGGGCATCATGATCCGCGCCATCGCGATGGTGCGTACGAAATCGAGCGGATCGATATCGGGCGTGCCGAACAGCGGCGTTCCATCGACCTGCATTAACATATTGATCGGTACGCTCTCGGGATGCGCCGGTAAGTTTGCCAGCTCAACCAACAACCCGACCCGATCAGCCTCGCTCTCGCCCATCCCAACGATGCCACCGCAACACACGTGAATGCCGGCATCGCGGACATGCGCCAGGGTGTCGAGCCGATCCTGATAGGTCCGCGTGGTGATGATCTCACCGTAATACTCGGGCGATGTATCGAGGTTGTGATTGTAGTAATCGAGGCCGGCCTCGCTCAGCCGCTCGGATTGCGACGCTGTCAGCATGCCCAGCGTGACACAGGTCTCGAGACCCAGCTTCCTTACTTCGCGCACCATGTCGCAGACGACGTCGAGATCTTTGTCCTTGGGATTGCGCCATGCCGCACCCATGCAGAAACGCGAGGCACCGCCTTCGCGCGCGGTGCGTGCGGCGGCAACGACCTCAGCGATATCCATCAGCTTGGACGCGTCAACCCCAGAATCGTATTGGGCTGCCTGCGGGCAGTAGACGCAGTCTTCCGGACAGCCGCCGGTCTTGATCGACAACAGCGTACTGATCTGAACTTGATTGGCATGGTGGTGCCGGCGATGCACGGTTTGCGCCGCAAACAACAGGTCGTTGAAAGGCTGCCCATGGAGCGCGAGCGCCTCACCCCGCGTCCAATCGTGGCGCAGTTCACTTGCGCCGGAAGCAATTCCACTTTCAATTTGATCGGTTAACGGTTCGGCCATATCGCCCTAGCATGTCACTCAAATCCAGTCGGCGGCGATCTTACACGGCGGCGATAGAGCGAGCCAGTTTGGTGAAACAATGCAAGCTGCAGCTTTGATTCGGCCCCCCGCGGTCACGCTGCGGCTTCGCTCTCTCTACTATCGATCACCTCAAAATCATGCGTGATCTCCGCGGTCTTCGCCATCATTGCCGACGCCGAACAGTACTTGTCGTGCGATAGCTGGATGGCGCGCGCCACCTTGTCACGGTTGACGCCAGCTCCTTTGACGACGAAATGCATGTGGATGCGGGTGAATATGGCGGGATCCTCGTTGGCGCGATCGGCGTCGAGTTCGACCACGCAATCTTCGATCGGCTCGCGGCCCTTCTCCAGGATCTGGACGACATCGAAAGCAGTGCAACCACCTGTCCCGATCAATACCAGCTCCATCGGGCTCGGGCACAGCGTGCGGCCTTGTGCATCTTTGCCGGAGCCGAGGACGATCGAATGACCGGTCCCGGATTCGCCGACGAAGCGGCGTTCTTCGATCCACTTTACCCGCGCTTGCATCGTCGCCGCTGCCATAGCCCGGGCCTCCTAGAGAAGATACGGGCGTTCGCCGGTATCTTCGACCATAGCGCAGGCAAAATCCGTATCGCGCGCCACGTAGAATTCGCAGAGCATGTTGTCGGGATCGCGAACAAACAGCGCAAGCTTGCTGGCGTTATCGACCTTGCGCTCGATCGCGAAGCCGGCCGATTGAATGCGCGCCTCCGCTGCAATCAGATCCGGCTCGTCGATAGCTTGGTAGCTATAGTGGTGAACCGTCGCCGGCGCTCCAGCTGGCTGCGCCACAAGGCCAACCGTAAAAGCATGGTTGGAGCCTGATCCATTGAACAACACGATATCACCTGTTTCGGTTTCGAAAACCTGGTCGAGGCCCATAACATCGCTGTAGTAGTCGACCATCGCACCGTGATTGGCGGTGAGATAGGTGATGTGGGTAAAACGCCGTGAGTGCACGGCCGCATCTTCAACCCGCCGCCAGGCCGGGTTGAGTTCGAAACGCGACTCGTCGGTTGCCGGTGCGGCGTCGGGTTCCCACGAACCCGTCACTGGGCGCCCTTCCTGGGCATCAAAGAAGCCGCGCCAATCGGCGATCATGTCGGCATAGATCTCATTCTCATGCCCGTCGGGATCGAACAGGTAGACGCTATGGGCGGTTTGATGATCGATCAGGCGGTAGATTGGTAGATCGCCCTCAACGGCGCGGTGATAGGCATCGACCAACTGCTGCTCGTTCTCCATCTCCCAACCCATGTGGTTGAGGCCCGGGGTATGCGCGCGTTCGCTGGACGGCACGGGTTTGCCATCACGCCCGAGCAAGGGCTTATTCGAGCACTCAACCACCCCGAGATCGTGGTGTGTATTGCCATTGGTAAGGAACGCCGCCTTCACCTGGTCGATGCGAAATGCGTCTTCAAACCCGGCGATCTGTTCGTAGAAATGAACGGAACGGTCGAGTTCACCGACAAACAAGTTAGCGTGCCCCAACCGGCGCGGTGAAAACTTCACCGACGGCATTGACGTCAAATTCTGGGCTTGTTGTTGCGCGGCTATCGCCATCATTCCCTCCGTTGGCATGGAGACTCAGAATAACATGCTTCGAAGGCAAACGGTGCGCTCCCCGGGGCCGCCGCTGGTTCGCTTAGTAAGCCGCTATGAGAGGAAAGCCGGCTAAGATACGCCGTGTTGCACTTGCGTGGCCCGAACCGTGACCTCGATTGTCATATTCAGGAAGTCCTGCGGATCGCCCTCATACGTGAACGCCTCGGGAATCGCGCCGGT
>CAUZWH010000249.1:0-5009 GCA_963583675.1 Alphaproteobacteria bacterium | reverse complement strand
CCCCGCAAAAGCCGGACTGACTCTGGCCCACGAGCACACGCTGTTTGGCTGGCCCGGGGTGGAACACGACCATCGATCCGCTTTCGTTCGCGAGCACGTTCTGAAGGGGCTGACCGCTGAGGTCGCACAGGGCAAAAGCGTCTTCGGACTCGGCACTTTGGTGGACTGCACGACCATCGAGAACAACCGTTATCCCGACATCATGTGCGAGGTTTCCCAGGCCAGTGGCGTGAATATCGTTTGCGCGACTGGATTTTTCTGCGAAAGCATGGGCGTTCCCTACCACTGGCGGCGCCAGTCGATTGACGAGATCGCCGATTTTTTCGTTCGCGACGTTACCGAAGGAATCGTCGGCAGCGCCATCAAATGCGGCATCATCAAAGCCGCCTCGGGCCAGGACGATGCGTTTCCCAAACCGGCGCCGGTCGGACCGCACGGGCGCCACATGGGGGTTTACGAAGACCGCGCCTTCCGGGCTGCCGCGCGCGCGCAACAACGCTGTGGCGTGCCAATCACGACCCACATCGACCCCGAGGATTGGCGGGTCTGCAACATCGGCCTCGAACAGCTCGAACTACTCATGGAAGAGGGTGCCGATCCCACCAAGGTGATCATCGGCCATACCTTTTACGCGACGATTGAGCAGCTAGAGGCAATTCTCAAACACGGCGCCTACGTCCAACTCGATAATTTCGGTACCGGCTGGCGCGGATTGGACGACGACGCGGCGGTCGATTTGATGGCGGAGGCAGTCAAGCGGGGTTACGTGAAACAACTGCTCATCACCTTCGACCGGTTTTGGTACCAACTCCGCGGCGACCGGCCCTTCACCGCAGAAGACCCCGAAGTGATGGTGCGCACGTCGCTCGATTTTCTTCCCGATACGTTGCTGCCGATGTTGCGTGCGCGCGGCATTAGCGACCAGGAGATCCACACGATAACGGTCGAAAACCCGGCCCGATTGCTCACCTTCGCCGAACCGCGCCCGTAGTCGATGCCGGAGAAACGGGCCAAAAACGTGCCAATCGTACGCACCGTATTGGGCGATATCGCGCCCGATGACCTCGGGATCACCCTGTGCCACGAGCATTTGCTAATCGATCTCAAACGGGTCTTCGATGAGCCCGACGATGAATTCGGTAAGGAAATGGCCCGCAAGCCGGTCGAACTGGCCACGCTGGGCTGGATCCGCGCCAACTACATAAACAATCTCGATAACGTCGGGCTCTATGTCGAGCGCGAGGTCATCGAGGAAATAAGCCGCTATTGCGCAGCCGGCGGGGCCACGCTGGTGGAAGTGACGCCGGTCGACATTGGCCGTAACCCCGAAGGGCTCGTGCGCATCGCCGAGGCAGCCGGTCTCAACGTGATCATGGGGTGCGGTTACTACGTCTATGGCACGCACCCCGACGATATGGAGACACGTCCCGAGGATGTTCTTGTCGAAGAGATGGTTGGCGATGTCACCGACGGGGTGGGTCGTACCGGAATTAAATCAGGCATCATCGGAGAAATCGGCTGCACCTGGCCTTTGCACAAGAACGAACGCAAAGTGCTGCGCGCCGCCGCGCGTGCGCAAACCGCGACCGGTGCCGCGCTAACGATCCATCCCGGCCGTGACGCTCGCGCCCCGGCCGAAATATTAGACGTGATTGACGGCGCCGGCGGTGATGTTACGCGCACCATCATGGGTCATCTGGACCGGACGTTGCATCACTACGCCGCGTTCAAGGAATTCGCGGAAAGCGGCTGCTTCCTCGAATTCGATATGTTCGGAATGGAATCGGCGTACTACCCGTTCGGCCCTAGCGATATGCCCAATGATGGCCGACGCATCGACCTGATCATGCACTTGATCGAGGACGGCCATCTCGATCAAATTCTCGTTTCCCACGACATCGCCTTTAAGCATTTGTTGGTTCGTTACGGCGGTAACGGCTACGGTCACATCCTGCAGAACGCCGTGCCCAAGATGCGGACCAAGGGTATGAGCGCTAGTCAGATCGACACGGTGCTGAAGGCTAATCCGCGGCGCGCGCTCACGATTGCCGCCTGACAGTGCCCATGTATGTCGGCCAGTCGATCAAACGACGCGAGGACGATCGCTTCCTAACAGGTCGGGGCAACTACGTCGACGATATCAATGCCCCCAACGCGGCTTACGCGGCATTCGTCCGTAGCCCACTGGCGCACGCCCAGATCCGCAAGCTCGATACGGCCCGAGCCAAGAATATGCCGGGCGTTCTAGCCGTGATCACGGGAGAAGACTGGGCCGCGGCTGGGTTGGGTAAGGCCCCGTGCATCTCGCCAGTAAACTTTTCCGACGGCCGCAAGATGAACACCGCAACCCGGCCTATTCTCGTCGCCGCCAAGGTTTGCCACGTCGGCGATCCGATTGCCGCGGTGATCGCCGAGAGGCGATGGCAGGCATTGGACGCCGCCGAAGCCGTCGAGGTCGACTACGCGGCGTTGCCTGCGGTTACCGACGCCGGGGCCGCGCTCACTGACGGCGCGCCGGTTTTGCATGAGGCGCTTGGCACGAACCTTATTTTCGACGTTGAACATGGTGACAAACCGGCAACCGCGACGGCCTTTGTGGCGGCACACCACATCGCCGAACTCGATCTCATCAACAACCGCATCTCGGCCAACCCGATCGAGCCGCGCTGTTGCCTGGGTAAACACGATCGCGCAACCGACCACTACACGCTCTACACCAGCAACCAGGCGCCCCACTTGCTCCGCAATTGGCTGGCCGAGGACACGCTGTTCATTCCGGAACACAAGCTAAGGGTCGTCGCCCCGGACGTCGGCGGCGGTTTCGGTATGAAGCTTACGGTATATCCCGAAGAAGCGACGGTCTTGTGGGCCGCGCAGGTGGTAGGCCGCCCAGTGCGCTGGGTCGCAACGCGCTCGGTATCGCTGATCAGCGATACCCAGGGCCATGAAACGACCTACTGCCAGATCGTCGCTGATCGTTTGCGGTGTGATATCGACGACGTCGAATTGGTGTTCGGCGACACCGATCGTCTGGTCGCTGGCGTTGGCACCTGGGGGTCTCGATCATTGGTTATGGCTGGGATGGCTCTAACCACCGCCGCCGACAAGATCTTCGCAAAGTGCCAACAACTGGCTGCGCATCTATTAGAATGTGCCGAAGCGGATCTCGATGTTGAAAACGGACAATTCACGGTCAAGGGAACCGACCATAGGCTTTCGTTCCGTGAGGTATCGCGTGCTGCCTATCACGGCTCCAATCTTCCCGAACAATTCGAGATTGGTCTCGACGAAACCGTATTTTACGAGCCGGAGGCCTGGGTGTTTTCATCATCGATCCACCTGGCGGTGGTTCTCGTCGATGCGGAAACCGGCCGGGTGACGCGGCGTGACTATTACGCGGTCGACGATTCGGGGCGCGTGATTAACCCGATGATTGTCGAGGGCCAACTGCACGGGGCAATTCTGCAAGGCGCAGGGCAGGCAATGATCGAGTCTTGTGTTTACGATCAGACGACGGGCCAATTATTGAGCGGCTCCTTCATGGACTATGGAATGCCGCGCGCCAGCGATCGCCCCTCATTTCGCACCGACTTTCAAGAGACCCCGGCCCCGAGCGACCCGCTTGGCGCCAAGGGCGCCGGCGAGAGCGGCACGCTCGGCGCACCACCGGCGATCGTCAACGCAGTGAGCGACGCGCTCGCGCACATGGGTCTCAACCACATCGATATGCCGCTCACGCCTGACCGAATCTGGCGGGCCCTCAAAGACCGGCCGGACCTTCGGCCATGACACCAGCGCTGTGGGGGTTTACCGCGGCCCTTTGTTGGGGCACGACGGAATATGTAGCCCGCCTTTCGGGCCGCGGGATCGGCCCGACCAATTCGTTGCTCGGTATGTTCATCGCTTCGAGCATTGTCGTCAGCCTGTGGATGTGGATCGACGGCAGCCCACTGATTTGGGTGGCGGAAGGAGCGCACTGGCTACTTCTAACGGGCGTTGGATTTGCGGCCGGTCTGCTGTTGTTGTTCGCCAGCCTAACGCGTGGGCCCGTCTCGGTGGCGTCGCCGGTTGTCGCTAGTTATCCCGTGTTCATCGTACTCGGTGCACTGGGTCTTGGAATCATTCCCACACTCACTCAGGGCATCGCCATCGTTGTCGTACTGGGTGGGGTGTGGGTGGTCGCTCGATATGCCCCCCCGGAAGAGGCCGGTGACGGGTCAACCGATGCCGATAAACGGATCTGGCCAACCGTGGCGCTCGGTATAGCCTCAGCTGTATTATTCGCGGTCGGCGTGATGGCCGGGCGACAGGCCGCGGAAATCTACGGGGAACTCCAATCGCTATGGCTGAACCGTCTGGTCGCGCTGAGCTGCCTTGTTCTTTTCATGCTTGTTACACGCACCGCCGTGCGGTTGCCGAAGCAGTGGTGGCCGGCTTTTATCGCGATGGGCGTGCTCGATGCGCTGGGCGTCATAACCATATTTCTGGGCACCGCCGGCGAGGGCGCCGCGGTCGCGGCGGCGAGTGCACCGGCTACTGTCGTCACGACAATCCTCGCCGCAGTGTTCCTGCATGAGCGCGTGCCGCTAATTCAATGGTCCGGCATCGGCGCCGTTGTCGCCGGTGCCGCCGGCCTCGCTTTCTATGGTTGAGCCGCAGATCCGTGCCGCCCGACACGATGAAACCCAACTGCTTTCAGATCTCGCGTTCCGCTCCAAGGCGCATTGGGGTTACGACGATACGTTCATGGCAGCTTGCCGCGAAGAGTTAACCGTCACCGCTGGTGGCATCGCGCGCTGCCCAACGTTCGTTTACGGTAACGGAACCGCGCGCGGCTTTTATCAACTGACGTTTGCCGATAAAACTGCCGACGTCGCCCTGCTCTTCGTCGACCCGCCGGCGATTGGCCGCGGCGTTGGCCGGGAATTGTGGCGACACCTGGTCGCGCAAGCGAGACACGCATGCGCCGCCAGTATCACGATTGAGGCCGACCCCGATCCCGAGGGCTT
>CAUZWH010000248.1:0-5041 GCA_963583675.1 Alphaproteobacteria bacterium | reverse complement strand
CAAACAACGTGAACTCGAGAGCAACCTTCGCGATGTCGAGGGCAAGATAAAAGACATCCGGACCGACGAAAAAAGCGGCAAGGTGATCCTCACCAGCCAGCAACAAGAGGACATCAACGAGTTTCAGTCCGAAATGCTGAATATTCGAGGCGAACTGCGCAATGTGCAGCATGCACTTAGAAGCGACATCGAAGCGCTTGATTCCTGGACCAGGGTTATCAACATCGCGCTCATACCGATTATCGTGGCATTGATCGCCTTCGCAATCGCAATGGTCCGCCGTGTACGCTATAGCCGCCGCTTTGAAACATCTTAATCCGGTCGCCGGTCGACGCAGCAGCATCAGGAGAGCAGCGTGAACCCAAGATCACTTGCCATTCTCGCTGCGACAACAGTCGTCGTTGTTGTCCTGGCAATTATCGCGGTCAGCAGCGGAACCGATTCGACGAGTGGCGGCGGCGGGGATGTTGCCTTCCCGAAACTGCAAAACAAGCTTGACCAGGTCGCGGAAATTACGGTGGTCAATAGAGACGCCAAGATTGTCGTGGCAAAAAAGGGCGAGCGTTGGGTGCTGCCGGAAAAGCACGACTACCCGGCGCAGGTCGACAAGGTGCGTGGCTTGCTGCTGGGCTTCGAGGAAATGAAGCTGATCGAGCGCAAAACCGCAAAGTCCGACCGTTTTGCTAGACTTAATGTCGATGACCCGACGGGCAAGGAAGCGCGGGCGGTCCGCGTCACGCTCAAGGACGCCAGTGGCGGCGTGTTGGCAGACGTGATCGTCGGGAAAAAGAAATACGATCTGTCGCGCACAGGTATTGCCGGTACCTACGTGCGTGATGCTGATAGCGAACAAGCATGGCTCGGCAGTAGCGAAGTCGACCCGGGCCGCACCGATCGCCTCTGGCTCGCACGCAAACTGATGGACGTTAAGAAAAAGCGGATCCATCGCTACTCGATAAAGCACGCCGATGGCGAAGAGCTTGTCGCGTCGCGCAAGTCTCCTATCGAGGACAACTTCATGCTTGAAACCCTTCCCGAAGGAAAGCGCATCAAAAACAAATCGGTCGCCGACAACACTGCGACGACCTTGGCGTTCCTCGAGTTTGATGACGTCCGTCCGGCCGCTGACGTGGCCTTTCCCGCGCCTGTGGCGCAGAACGAGTTCATCACGTTTGACGGGTTGATCGTGCGGGTCGACATCGGCGAAATCGAGGGCGAGAAATGGGTGCGTTTTTCGGTGACCGCTGGCGAGGCCATTCCGATTCCCGAAGAACCAGCGGTTAAGCGTGACCAGAAGAAAGACACGCTCGTACCGAAGGAAGAAAAACTGCCGCCGGTTGCCGAGCAGGTGGGAACGATCAACAGCGTAGTCACGGGTTGGCTGTTCAAGCTTCCTGAATTCGCCAACAAAAATCTGACCGCGCGCAACGCGCAGATGTTGGCCGGCCCGCAGAGCTAAGACCGCGTCGGCATTCCTCCTAGTTCGTCTATGGGCATCTCCGAGGACGAATTAATGAGCGCGTCGGAGCCGATCCGGAAAATCGTTCACACCGGCCCGATTTCTTGAGATTCTGTCAGCGTCGAGCGAAAGCTCGCTTATGCAGGCCATGTCTGGGCCTCGCAAGTCCGATGAGACGTCGCTTTGTTCTCCATCGGGGTTAGCTAAGTGAACACTGATTCCGTTAAAACGATCTTGATCACGGGCGGCAGCTGCGGAATCGGCCGCGCCACGGCCCTCCTTGCCGCGACACGGGGTTGGTCTGTTGCCGTCAATTTCCTGAAAGATGAGGGTGCGGTCGCGCGAACCGTTGCCGATGACGAAAACGCAGGTGCGCGGGCGGTTTCGATACAGGGCGATGTATCGATCGAAGCCGATATCGTTGCGATGTTTGATAGCGCCGAAGCTTCTTTTGGCCGCCTCGACGGCCTGGTCAACAACGCCGGTATTGTTGCGCCGCCTTTGCCTCTGTCGGAAATGAGCGCCGAGCGTCTGCGGCGGATGTTTACGATTAACGTCTACGGCGTCTACTTATGCGCACGCGAAGCAGCAAGGCGTTTGAACTCTATCGATCAGAAGGCCGGTGGCGCCATCGTCAATGTTTCGTCCGCGGCGTCGCGCTTGGGGTCGCCGAACGAATATGTGGATTACGCGGGATTGAAGGCGGCTATCGACACGCTGACGATTGGGTTGGCCAAGGAATTGGGCCCGCGCGGCGTGTGGGTCAACGCGGTGCGGCCTGGTCTGATCGAAACAGATATCCACGCTAGCGGCGGCCAACCCGACCGAGCCGAGCGGTTGGGAAAAACGACGCCGCTCGGCCGGCCTAGTGATCCGAAAGAGGTCGCTGAAGCAATAATCTGGTTGTTGAGCGATGCTTCGTCTTACGTGACGGGCGCCCTGCTCGATGTTGCCGCCGGGCGCTAAGCGCCTGCCGCCAGCCGCATCTCCCGCTCGCGCTGACGCCGCAAGCGTTTGCGTCGGCGGCGCGCCTTCTCTTTTTTCAGTCGTTCCACCGCCGCGACCTGCTGTTCGCGAGTGAGGCTCGACCACATCCAGATTTCCTGCCCGGTGCGCAAGCAACCCCGGCAATGACCGAGGTCGGGATCCATTCCGCACGCTTTCTGGCAAGGCGAGAGTACGTAACTGGTCATTTCCGCTAGTTTAGCGCCGATTTCACCTCTCAGATATCGACGCATGCAGAAGCACGCGATACGCTCCGCCCGTTCAGGAAAACCCGAGGGGAGGATGATATGGCGGAGCCGGAATTACGATCGAGCGGAATGGAGAAACTGCTCGCTCTCCGCGAGGTGGAGGAGTTTCTCATCAGCGAACTTGCCTTGCTCGACAATGGCGATTTTGCCGGCTGGCGGGAGCTGTTCACCGAAGAGGGGTACTACTGGGCGCCGGCGCGTCCGGGACAGGAAAATCCGCTCGATGAGATATCTCTGTTCTACGACGATAAAAGCATCATGGCGGTTCGCATCGAGCGTCTCAATCAACCCCGCGATCACGGCCGCGCGCCTTTGCCACGTACGAGTCACATGATCTCGAATATTGAGATTGGCGCCATTGATAGCGCGGCGGGTGCCATCAACGTAACCGCGCGGTTCCACATGCTCGAATACCGGCCGGAAATGGAGCAACGAAGCTTTGGCGGATTGTATGAATACAGCCTGGTCCGGGCAGAAGACAGCTATCGAATCGCTGCCAAGAAGGCGACCGTGATCAATTGCGACGGGGCCTTCTTCCCACTAGCAATGCCGTTTTAGGATATATTCGACACGGATTGCCGGTAGGTAGCCGCCCTGCCAAAATCTCGCGCTCACACGCTCTTAATCAGGCTTCTTATTCAATGGTCCGCTTGGATACGATGGCAAACTCGCCCATACTAGGGCCGCACCCATAGGCGAAAAATTGGAGGAAAGAGAATGGCAGTCGCACATGCGAGCCTTGAGCGGCCAAGTGCTGCGGAATACCCGGAAGTAAAGTTTTCACCGCGTCGGATCGGTCACTCCAACAACTTTGTTGGCCAACTCGAGCGCTCGATGGAGTTTTTCATCGATATCTGCGGCTTCGAGGAAGTGGCGCGCGAATTACAAATCCCGGCCGGCTTTGTCAGTAATGGCAACACTCATCACGATCTCGGCTTGGTTGGCATGATCGATGGCGAAGCGCGGATTGGCCGCGATGGTCACGTGCAAATGCCGAAGGGTCGTGGTTTGAAGCCCGGGCTCAACCATATGGGTTGGGAAATGGAGAATGAGAAGCAGCTGGTGGATGCGTGGCACCGCTACGAGAAGACCGGCCTGCCGATCCATCGACTGGTCGACCATCAAACTTCGCATAGCGTCTACATCTTCGACCCGGATGGAATTCTGCACGAGATCTATGCCGACGAAGTGAAGGATTGGCGCAGCATCCTCAAGGGCGATCTAACTCATCTCACCGGTAGTTGGGACCCTGATGCTCGCGAGCCCTCGACAGAACCCAAATACCATGCGACGTTCGACCTTCGGGTCGTGCCGCATGCAGCGTTCCACCCACTTAAAATCAGCCGCGAGACAGTAATCTGCGAGGATTATGACGGCATGGTCGATTTCTATGAGAACATCATTGGGCTCGACGTGAAATATCGCGCCTCGGGCGGCAATTTTTCGATCGTGGGCGGAGCCGCATCGGACTACTACGATGTCGCATTGTTCCGGGCCAGGGATGGCGATATTCATGGCATGCACCATATGTCGTTTAAGCTGGCTGACGAAAAAGAGGTAGGCGAAGGCATCGCCAAGCTCAAGGAGAAGGGCGTGGCCATCGATTTCGAAGTCGACAACGACATCAAACGCAGTGTATTCGTCAGCGACCCGGACGGCATGGGCTGCGAATTCTACGTCGATCGCAAACAGGCTGACCTTGCCGCAATCGAAAAAGAGGATCCGGCGAAGCAGCTATATCTGGTCTAGAAAATCCGTCGATAAGTCCAGGAAGGCCGCCTCGCGCGGCCTTTCTTTTTGTGCATGAAAAATTCGCACGAAAGCCCTATCGCCGTGGTAGTTGCACCTAGCGCGGCAGGTCTGATGACCCCATCAAAAACGCGTCGACGGCGCTCGCGCATTGGCGGCCTTCGCGAATTGCCCAGACGACGAGGGATTGGCCGCGGCGCATGTCGCCGGCGGCGAACACCTTGGGGTTCGAGGACTGGTATTGCTCAGTGGTGGCTTGGACGTTGCCGCGCTGATCGAGGTGGAGGCCGAGTTCTTTGATCATGCCCTCGTGAACCGGGTGAACGAAGCCCATCGCGAGCAGTACTAGCTCGGTTTTGATTTCGAACTCACTGCCCGGCACTTCGACCAGATTCATGCGGCCGTCATTGGCGGTCTGCCAATCGCCTCGCACGCAGGTCATCGCCCGCAGACGACCGTTTTCGTCGCCGAGGAACTCTTTGGTCGATACGCTCCAATCGCGTTCGACGCCTTCCTGGTGAGACGACGATGTCCACAGTTTTAGCGGCCAATTGGGCCACGTCATTTCGATATCGGGTTG
>CAUZWH010000247.1:0-5041 GCA_963583675.1 Alphaproteobacteria bacterium | reverse complement strand
GACCAATTTTTACGGATTCAAGTATGTCGTTACAGGCCGCGATAGAAGGCCAAGGCGTGGTCCTCGCGCGAGGCGCATTAGCCAAGGCGGACCTCGAAAGCGGAAAGTTGGTTCGCCTATTCGACGTGGCCTTACTAGCTGATCACGCCTATTTTTTGGTTTGTCCGGAGGCAACAGCTGGGCGCCCCAAAGTTGTGGCGTTCCGTGATTGGTTGCTCGATGAGGTCCGCCGTACCTAAACCTTGAAGTGCGGGGTTCGTTCGATTCCGGATACTATCACTAGGGATTCAACGACTCGCGTAAGGAGTAAGATATGGCGAAGGCGGTCTGGCACGGACGGGTCATCGCCGAAAGCGATGATATCCAGGTAGTCGAAGGAAACGCCTACTTTCCGAGAAGTTCGCTCGACCCCGCTTGTATTCGCGAAAGCTCAGAAAAGCGCACCTATTGCCACTGGAAGGGCTTCTCAGACTATCTCGATATTGTTGTCGATGGTGAGGTGAACGAGGGCGCGGCCTGGCATTACGAAGAGCCCTACGAGGCTTCATCAATTATTCGCGACCGCGTGGCGTTTTGGCGCGACGTCGAGATCACGGGTGCGCCGGAAGGCGGTGGGTTGTTTGAATCAAAGCCGAGCCTACGAGATGGGCGAAGCGGGTGGGAAGCGCTTTGCTGGTTGCTATCCCAAACCCCGAAATCGACGCTCACGAGCGCCGACCTCGAGGCCGACGCCGGCATTGCTGCCAACGAACTCACGCGCATGTGGGAGGCCTATGACGTTCAGCGCTATGCGCGCCGCTACCAGTGGAAATTAGCTGGCGATGCGGCTTCCCCGCGCCTGGAGAAATCATCTTAATTGGCACGAAACGTGCCGGCGTTCTCACCGAACCTGGCATTGGTTGCAGGCCTACCGCGGAACCAACCGCGCTAAGCTGGAGGGACTAATGCGCACTACAACCACGTCACCCGCTCCATCATGACCCCTATCGTTCTAATACTGGTTGCGGCCGTCGTTCTGGTGATCATCATGGCGTTGCTTTGGTTGCGGCAACGTCAAACTGGCAACGCCGGCACGGTGGATATTGCTTGGTCGTTCGGTACCGGACTAGCCGGCGTATGGCTGGCGATGGCGCCGATTGTCGGCGCGTCGTCGAATATTTCGCGCCAATCCTTGGTAGCCGTGATGGCGGCTGTTTGGGCGATTCGCCTGGGGTCGCATATTTGGCGGCGCGTGGTAAGTGAGGAAGAAGACGGGCGTTATCGTGAACTTCGCGAATCCTGGGGGGATAATCTCCAGCGCCGTCTTTTCTGGTTTTTTCAGATGCAGGCTGTCGCTGCGGTTCTGTTTGCGGTGCCGATCTTTATTGCTGCGCGTAATCCAGATCCGACGATCGGATGGGCAGATTATCTGGGTTTAGCAATCTGGGTAGTTGCGCTCGGCGGAGAGAGCATTGCTGATCGCCAACTTGCGCGCTTCAAGGCGACTGCATCAAGCGCAGGTCAGGTTTGTGATCATGGCTTATGGGGCTATTCGCGCCATCCGAATTACTTTTTCGAGTGGGTGCACTGGTTCGCGTATGTGGTTATCGCGTTCGGTGCGGTCAGCTATTACCACTGGGCTTGGCTGACCCTCGTGGGACCGGCGTTCATGTTGCATTTCTTGATCCGAGTTACTGGCGTCCCGCCGACCGAGCGCCATCTTTTGGCTTCACGCGGCGACGCCTACCGCGCCTACCAGCAGCGGACCAATATGTTTTTCCCGGGTCCGTCCCGGCCCCGATCGGATACCGACGCCACGAGGCCGGAATGAGTTTACAGGGCATCGGTATCAGGCAGGCTGAGCTCGGCCGTATCCCCGACCGCCTTATTCGTCCTGTCATAAGGCTAATGTTACGGCAGCGCCTCGCAGCTATTGCTACCGCCGAGAGCGCACCGGATCGCGACCGGCGGTTTGTCGATTCAATGGCCGCACAGCCGATTGCGCTGGTTCCCGATAAGGCCAACGAACAGCACTACGAGGTGCCGGTCGAGTTCTTCGCCCTGGTGCTTGGCCCACACCGGAAGTATTCGTCATGCTTGTACCGCAAAGGGGTGGCAGCGTTGGCTGATGCCGAAGCAGACGCATTAGCCGAGTCCGCTGAACACGCAGCCCTCACGAATGGACAGGATGTGCTCGAGTTGGGGTGCGGCTGGGGGTCGCTGACCCTGTGGATGGCCGCGCACTACCCGGAAAGCCGAATTACCGCAGTATCAAATTCGGCGTTGCAGCGCGCCTTTATTGAAACGCAGGCTGAATTACGCGGGCTCAACAACGTTCAGATAATCACCTGTGACATGAATGATTTTGACACCGAAGCAACCTTTGATCGGATCGTTTCGGTTGAGATGTTCGAGCATATGAGCAATTGGCGCGACCTGCTGACACGCGCCCGTCACTGGCTACGCGATGACGGACAGTTCTTCATTCACATTTTCTCGCACAAAAAACTGTCCTACCGCTTCCTCGAAGACGGGGCGGGGAACTGGATGGGCCGATATTTTTTTTCCGGTGGAATCATGCCAAGTAGGCACTTGATTGATCATTTTGACGACCTTTTTTCTATCGTCGATCGGTGGGAATGGAACGGGTGCCACTACGCCCGGACGTCCGAACAATGGCTGCAAAACCTCGACGCCAACAAACCTACGGTGATACCGATTCTCGAGGCGACCTACGGCAAACAAGACGCTGTTGTTTGGTTTAATCGTTGGCGTCTGTTCTTTCTTGCCGTTGCGGAGTTATTTGCTTTTGACCACGGCAACGAGTGGGGTGTGAGCCACTATCTTCTTAAAAAGGCGGCTGGTTGATTGCCTTCGATTGTTCCACCTCATCGACCACCGATGGCAGTATTTGCGGATCAGGGAGGACATCCGTGAACCGCAATCTAATCGTCTATTGCATCGTGGTATTGCTGGCGACAGCGCCGGCCTTCGCACAATCGTCGCGCTATTCCAGCGAGTATGGGAAAAGCGGTAGTCAGGTCGATAAACTCGTCGAAGATCTCCGTCGAATGATCGACGAAGCCGATCAAGCTCGTGCCGCGGATCCCTTGTTCCTGCGCGATCTCCGCGCCCTCGCCAACCGGTATACGAACCCGTGGCGCGAACGGCTGGTCTACGACGATTTTAGCGATGGCAACTACACGCGAAGCCCGACTTGGACGGTAACAGCGGGTGCGTTTTTTATCGATCGGGCGAGCCTGGTAAGCCGAACGGGCGGGCCAACCGCGGCGCCGAGTTCGAGCTCCGGTGGATCCAGCAAAACCGATGCTAAGGATGTAGCCCTTGGCGTCTTGGCAACGATCCTCTCACAACAGTTCGGTGGCGAGAAGAAGAGTGACCAGCAGCAAACCCAGGAAACGGCGCCCGCCTCTGCCAACGCCGTGATCTATCTGCCGACCCGTATCACCAACGCTTTCTCGTTGGCGGGTGAGGTCTTGCAGCGGCGCGGCGGTGGAACGCTCGAACTTCTGTTCTATCAGGGTGCAAACCGGACCGCTGGCTATGGTTTATATTTTTCCGAAGCGGGAAAACTGTCACTCATTCGTCGAACCGGCCAATCGGCGAGCGTCGTTGCAGAGAGCAGATCGGTCGTGAAATTAGGCGACGGCGCCGCGCACGTACTTGAGTGGACGCGAACCGGCGATGGCGCCATGACTGTCAAAATCGATGGTCAGAGCCTGATCGAAGTCGTCGACCGAGGCTATAGCGATCCTTTCGACGGCTTCTCGTTGAACAATCGCGGTGGTGAGTTTGGCCTGCGCTCCCTGCGCATCGACGGGACGTCCTAGGCTATCGAGCAATACGGGCGCCTGGCGCGGGTGGTCAAATGCCAAGAGCGGGATTGTCGACGCCGATCGCCTGAAGTTTCTGTTTGAGCGTTGCAATCTTCAACGACTGTTCGGCGGGATCGGCGCCGTTTAGATAGCTGGGTAAGAACGACTCGCTTGCAATCCAACTATCAATGGCCTGTTTGGCGCTGTCTAGATTTTGTCCGGGTACGAAGGCCCCTTCGGCGCAAAGATCGATTAGGTAAATCGCTTTACTGGCTGGATCAGGTTCTGCACGATCCAAATTGGAAAAGAAGTGTCTCTGGTCGACAAAGCTAACCTGAATATTCCGGGTTTGGTCGCAAAGCGCTGTTTGTGCTCCCGGGAAAGGCGCGATCGCTCGATTACCTCGTACAAACGGCCGACCGTTCGGATGCGCTGCGCGTCCTCATCACCGTGGAGCAACTGATCGGCCAAGTCTTCGTCGTCGAACGCCTGCTCGATAAGACCGGTGAGCATTTTCTTGGCCGCACATTCCGACAAGGCGTCGTGCACGCTGATCAGCGTCTCCAGCTCGTCGGATTTGCGGGGTTGCTCTGGGAGGATTTCGCTTGCGCCGCCGGGCCTCAATGTCCGCAATATGCGGTGTTCGAGCAGTTGGCCAACGCTGTCGCCTCCGACATAGCTTTCGCGGCGCCGTAGTGTTTCGTGCAGCGCGGCCAACGCCCGCAGTTCGTCAACAACCTTGACCGACGCGATTTGTGCGCGGCTCGTCAATTCGAGGCGGACCTGAAATGCCAGCCCGGCCCGGGCCGCTCGCATCGGGAATCTAGCAAGGATTGCGTTGAGGCGGCCGACCAGATTGGGCGCGGCCATGTCGCTACGGCTTTCGAGCTGCGCGCCATGGAGGTGGGCAATATCGGTCAGTCGATGGTCGAGCGACTTCGCTGGCCCGAGGATCTTGTCGAGCGCACCGCGATTACGCAGCAGTTCGCCCATTACGATATCGACCATTGCAAGACCGCGGACCGCGTCAGTGTCGTGGACAAGCGTTTCGGCGATGACGAGGAGAGCATCAATTTTTTCGCGCCATCCGTCGCAGGGTTCAAGATAGAGGACGATGAGGCGCAGCCCTCGATACTGTAAATCAGCGCCGCCGAGGCTATCCATCGCCGCCCGGAGCTCGCTCACGCAGGTGTATCGGTCCAATGTTGCGATGGGTGTTTTGCGAT
>CAUZWH010000246.1:0-5046 GCA_963583675.1 Alphaproteobacteria bacterium | reverse complement strand
CTGCCGGTTTCCGCCACGGCTTCGACTTCGACCAGGAAATCAGGCATTACCAGAGACGGTGCCGATACCGCCGTGCTCGCCGGGATATTGTTAGGAAAAGCCTCTGCCCGGGCGGCTGAGTATTCGCTGTAGCGGCTGAGATCTACGAGAAAGGCGGTAATTTTGACGACATCATCCATCGACGCGCCGGCGACGGACAGGATTTCTCGGATATTGGCGAATACCTGTCGTGATTGTTCGCCCATATTGTTGCCGCCTACAACTTTACCGTCACGATCGAATGCGACTTGACCCGAGACATAGATAGTCGTGCCTACGCGTACAGCCTGCGAAATTCGGTAATTCTTGGCCCACGGCCAATCAGGATTAATTTCGACGCGGTCGTTCATGACGTCCCTCCGTGTTCGCGTTGGTCCATCCATAGTGTATAGGAAGCGGCAACCGCAGCAGAGTGAATGCCAGAAACCAAAGCAGCATTGCGACGAATAGTAGGCGGCATTACTGGCGTCCTCGTGGCCTGCATCGTGGTCGCGGGGTGCGGGTTCCAACCTATGTACGCGACGGATCGCGGGACTGGGCGCGCGGATGTCTCGTCGAATCTGCAGAACATATTTATTCCGGTATCGCGCGGTCGCGTCGAGCAATTGGTCTACAACAACTTACGCGATCGCTTGAATCCTCTGGGTGTTCCTAGACAACCCCGTTTTCGATTGGATTATGCCGTTACCGTTCTGAAGCAACCGGTTGCGTTCGCAAAAGACGAAACTGCGACCCGCCAAAACGTCCGAGTCTCGGTTACGTTTTCGCTCAAAGATCGTTCGGATAACGCCGTCGCATTCTCGGGCACCGCGCGCGCATTTGCTGCCTACAACATTTTGCGGTCGCAATACGCCACCCTTGCGGCCGAGCAAAATGCCGAAGATCGCGCAGTTCGAGAGGTGAGCGACGAGATTCGATTGCGTATTGCCGCTTATTTCTCCGGTACGGCGGAGAGCTAGTACCTATCGATGCTCGCGTTGACAGCAGGCCGACAGCGACCGTACCGTCCGCGCGGCCAATAAAATAAGGGGAGGGCAGGGATGCAGATCCGAATCCTATCGGAGAGTGATTGCCGTGCGGCTGTTGATATGGCGGCGGCGATCGATATCCAAGCCGAAGCATTCGAGTTGCTCGCCCGAGACCGGTCGATTGAAGGCTTGCGCAGTTTTGCCGTCTCAAAGGAACCGCCCGGCGCGATTATCTTCAATCCCTCGGTCCTCACCCAGGGTGCCGGGTTCGGCGTCAAAGTGGTTTGCGACTTCTATGGGAATGATGACCGCGGCGTGCCGCGCATGAACGCGCTAGTCGCTCTGTTCGACGGCGAGACCGGACAACCGCGAACCGTGATGGAAGCGGGTTACCTAACTGACTTGCGCACGGGTGCGGGAACAGGATTGGCAGCCCGTTATCTCGCGCGACCAGATTCGAAAACGGTAGCAATAATCGGCGCCGGTCGGGTTGCTCGAAACCAAATCGAGGCGTTGGTGGAAGTTTGTCCGATCGAGAAGATCTGGTTGTCGACGCGATCAGAAGCGCGCGCCCGCGATTTCCTTGAACGGATGGCGAAAATAGGCGGAAAGGTGCCCAGCAATATCTTGGTCGTGGAGTCTCGAGAAGCCGCCGTTCGGGAAGCCGATATCGTGATTGCTGCAACCACCGCAAAGCAACCGACCTTTCCCGGTGAGGCCTTGAAAGCAGGAACATTTATTGCCGCCGCAGGCGCGTATGAGGCGACATCGCGAGAGGTCGATAGCGAGACCATTCGCCGGGCCTCGAAATGGGTGATCGATAGCCGTACTGACTGCCTCGATGAGGCCGGTGATCTGCAAATTCCGATCAGCGAGGGAATCATCTCTCGTGATCAAGTCGCACAGATCGCCGAACTCGTCGCTGGCGAAAGGCCCGGCCGCGAAGCTGCTGACGAAATCACCTACTACAAATCGATCGGCGTGCCAATCCAGGACTTGGTTACCGCCCAGCATATAGAACGCCGCGCCGTCGACCTCGGGCTTGGCACCGTTATCGATATCGGCGGCGACAACGACTAGGAAAACAGGAAGCCAGCATGGCAATTCAGCGTATTTCGGGTGGATCCAAATTCGAAGACATCATCGGCTATAGCCGTGTGGTGGTTGACCAAGGCTTGGTCACGGTTTCGGGCACCGCTGGCTTCGATTATTCGGACGGGTCGATTGCCGAAGATGTCGCAGCGCAGGCCCGCCAAGCGTTTCTCAACCTGACCGATTATCTCAGTAAGGCGAATTGCACGCTGGCCGACATTGTTCGCGCCACCGTCATCCTCACCGACGCGGCTGAATGGGAAGCGATCGTTCCCGTGATCGGCGAAAACTTCCAATCTGTGAAACCGGCACTAACGGCTTTCGTCGCCGGCCTGGTTGACCCGCGGATGAAAATCGAAATCGAAGTGGCCGCGCGTCAACCAACCGAGTAGTGCAGGGTTCCGGCGCTCCAACCAATCAAGACCGCGTTTCAGAGTGGCTCAGCCGACACAATCAACCACAGCACCGGCAGCAGTCTGGGGGCTATTTCTACCCTTGGCCTTGTGCATTGCCGCGACACATGGATTTGGCTATTTCCTGTTTCCCGCGTTGTTGCCAACGATGCGAGTGGAACATGGGTTGAGCTACGCGACGACTGCGAACATCACGAGCGGTGCGCAAATTGCGTACATGGTGGGTTCGTTGTTTGCCGGCGTGATCGGTCCGAAGCTGGGCGCGGGCCGGCTCACCCTTGCGTCGGTCATCCTCGCTGCGCTCTGTCTTCTTGGGACTGCAATTGCGGACTCAGCCTGGGCGATCGGGTGCCTGGTCGCGGCGATGAGTGCAAGTGCTGCGGTCAACTGGGCTTCTATCTCAGCCTTGGCCGGCGTCTATGTTCCCGCCCGCCGCCGCGGGCAAGCGCTTACCGTAGCTGCAACGGGGTCGGCCTGGGGAGTGTGCGCCAATGGCGTAATCGTCGCACGCGCCTTGCCCGATCTGGGTACGAGCGGCGCTTGGATACTCACCGGTCTAACCACGCTGATCATCGCGGGGATTACCGGTGTCGCGTTGTTCCGGCGCGGCGCTTTGGCCAATTCCGCGCGAAGTATGGCCGCCGCTGAACCCGAACATGAAAACGAGCACACGCGGATTGGCTTGCGCCATCCGGCGATGCTCTACGCCTGTCTGTTCAGCATCCTGGCTGGTTTTGCCGCCGTTCCATTTCTGACGTACCTCGGCGCCTACCTTGATACCGAGGTTGGGCATCCGGCAACGCTGGTCGGTTCGGTGTGGGCGGTTCTGGGGATCACCGGTGCTGCCACTGGTTTTGTCGTCGGCGGGATCGCCGACCGCTACGGCCTGCCGCTGGCGCTGCGCGGATTATTTGCTGTTTTTGTCGTGAGTGCGTTGATTATGGTCTTTTTGCCCACGCCGCCGATTGTCTACGGTGCCGGAATTGGCTTCGGCCTGATGTATTTTACGCTGTGGGGCCTGATCTCGACCTACGTCAATCAGTTCCTCGCACCCGGGCCGGCAATGCGGGTCATTGGTATTACCTTGGTATGCGTGGGGATAGCCGCGGCGTTGGGTAACTGGGCCGCCGGGCAATGGGCGTCCCTGGGCCACTCTTTTGCGGATGTTTATCTGATTATCGGGGCAATCGGCTGTGTCATGATCGTGCTAACCACGACGATGCCGATCAAAAAAAACTGCTGAACTATAGTTTCTAATCAGCGGCGTGTTTGTTAGGTTCCGGTCACCTGAACTCACGCTGAGTCTGCAGTTCGTTCTAGGGGAGGAAAAGACATGAATATGATGAGACGCTCATTCCTATCAACATCAATTGTGGCGTTGGCGGCAGCGGCCTTCTTGACGACCACCGCTACAGCGGCCGATATCGTTATCCGCTTCTCGCATGGCATGCCGGAGAAAATCCAGTCCGACCAGCACGCCTACGCGACGATCTTCAAAGAGGCGGTCGAAGCCGGATCCAAGGGCGCAATTGAAGTACGTATTCTGGGCGCCAACAAAGCTGGCAATGAGCGCCAGCAGCTCGAAAAAGTGCAAAACGGCATCAACCAGATGGCCAACATCAGCGAAGGGTTGCACCCGACCTTCTTCAAGCCCGGCTTGGTGCTTGGAATGCCCTTCCTATTCGGCTCTTCCGCCGTGGTCTGGGAGGTGATGGATGGCTGGTTCGGTAAGAAATACAACGACGCCTTCTTGAAGACGACCGGCGTCCGCTTCCTCAGTCACTCCGAAAGTGGCTTCCGCAGCCTTTTTAACAGCAAGAAGATCGTGAAAACGCCGGCCGACCTAGTCGGTCTCAAGATCCGCACCATGGAGAACCCGGCACACATGGCGATGATGAAAGGCCTCGGCGCCAATCCCACGCCGATCCCCTGGCCCGAGGTCTACACGTCGCTGCAGCAAAAGGTCGTCGATGGGATGGAAAACCCTCCAGGCCTGTTTTTCCTGATGAAGTTCTACGAGCAGCAGAAGTTCCTGACGGTCGATCGCCACCTCTATAGTTTCCACTCCACCGTCATCAACGACGACTTCTTCAAAAAGTTGCCGAAAAATTTCCAAGACCTGGTCGTTCATGCTGACCGGATTGCGTTGACCGTTGGCCGGGCTACTGCGGTGCTCGGCGAGCGCACGGCGATCGGGAAGCTGCGCGAGAAAGGAATTGATGTGTATTCGCCGACCCCGGAAGAGTACGCAATGTTCCGCGAGAAGGGTCGCCCACCGGCAGAAGCCTACGTACGGAGCCAAATTGGCGAAGAATGGGTCAACGACATTCTTAAGGCCGTTGCCGAGGCGGAAAACAAACTGAAATCCAACTAACAAGAACAACGATTGAGGGCTGGCCTGTGCCAGCCCTCAAGTTACCTTGAGTTGGTGTAAGCGGCGGCGCAGCTAGTTATGGCGCGGTCAAGGTGAGGGGACGCGCGTGTTAACGAGAATCGACCGCGCGATCATCTGGCTGACAGCAATTGCAGTCGTT
>CAUZWH010000245.1:0-5082 GCA_963583675.1 Alphaproteobacteria bacterium | reverse complement strand
CTCGCGACACCGGCGTGGGCTAGTTTCAAAGAGGGCGTAGCGGCATACAAGTGCGCAGCCTACGCCACTGCGCTGAAGCGATGGCTCCCCCCTTGCTGAACAGGGTCTCGCCGAAGCGCAACACAACCTTGGTGTGATGTATTACAACGGGGAGGGCATTCCGAAAGACCGCGCAACCCAAGATCATGCCGAAGCCGCTCGCTGGTATCGCAAGGCGGCCGAGCAAGGCGTCGCTGGGTCTCAATTCAGCCTGGGATTTATGTACGACAACGGCTTAGGTGTTTCTCAAGATCACGCCCAAGCGACCAGGTGGTTTCGTAAAGCAACCGAGCGTGGTGGAAAACCGTTAATACTCGATGTCATCTACGACCAAGACACCGGTATCCACAGCGCTGAATTGACGAACGCGAATCCCTGCCCGTAATGAGATGCGCAGTTCTTACCCACGTCTCACCCAAGAGGGCTGAGCGCCGTTGCGACGCCAATCATGCTGTCGCGGCTAACCAATGCTTCGAGATCCCCGGCATCCATTCCGTCGGTTCCGCCCGGACGCTGGGGAATGACGAAGTAACGCAGATCAGCGGTCGAATCGACGGTCTTGATGTGCGTTGTCTCGGGAAGAATGGTGCCAAACTCAGCCAGCACGCCGCGCGGATCTTTGACCGCGCGAGCCCGGTATTCCCGGCTCTTGTACCAAGCTGGAGGCAGGCCGAGTAAAGCTCTGGGATAGCAGGAACACAGCGTACACACGACGAGATGATGCGTATCGGTGGTGTTGACAACCGCCTGCAGGGCGGTCGTGTCCGTCAAGTCGACCCCAAGCAGATTCGCCGCGGCCCTGGCGTCATCGATGACAGCGTTCATGAAATCCGGATCGGTCCACGCTCTCGCGACCAGCCGGGGGCCATGCGTGGGAACGCTGGCTTCGACCTGCTCGATCAGCCGATGGATATCCGCCCCGCTAAACAGGCCGGTCTCGATGCCGAGTTCGCGAATCGCTTCGCCGAGAACTTCGTGCTCATTGGGCGGCTGGTGGTCATGCTCGATCGCCGCATGGTCGGCATGCGACGTTGCCGCCGATCCATGTTTGGCGTCCTGGTCGCCACTCCCGTCGTAAGCCACTGCCATGCGCTGGGCGACGTCGGCGCGGCGGCTATCGAGTTGGGTTTCGGTTAGGGAACCGGATTCCAATAGCAATGCGGTTAGACCATGCAGCCATCTCTCGTAGTAGCTGAGCCCAACATAGGCGGCCGCGGGGAGGTCTTCGACCGAACGGCGCAGCGCATCGGTCGTGAACAACTGCCGATCACGAATAAGAAACCGCACCATGGCATCAACCCGGCGCTCAAAAATAGTCGGGTCGTGCGGCATCTGGTCGATAGCGCCTAGGTCGAGGCCGCCAACGTCGTGAGGTTCAGGCATGGTTGGGTTGCGGTTTTCCAATGATGAAACGTTAGTTTCGCCCGCCTGACAGCGGTTATCAACAACCATGGGGTGGCGCTGCCAACCCTTACGAATGCGAGATCGAACTACCGTGTGCTAACGTTTCCAGTGGTCGCGCCGCGTCCACAGTGGCGCCCCGTCGATCTCTAATCGGGAGAACCTTCTGATGCTGTCCCGGGAGGATAACGAACGGCTAACGCAGGTCGCGGCCGGGACCCCGATGGGGACGTTGCTGCGACGATATTGGATGCCGGCGCTGTTGTCCTCGGAACTGGAAGCCAACGGCGCTCCCGTCCGGGTGCGCCTTCTCGGCGAGCAACTCGTCGCGTTTCGCGATAGCGCCGGTCGGGTTGGCCTGCTCGAGGAGTTTTGCGCCCATCGGCGCGCCTCCTTGTTCTTGGGGCGCAACGAGCAGTGCGGCTTGCGCTGCGTCTATCACGGCTGGAAATACGACATCGAAGGCCGGATCGTCGACATGCCAACCGAACCGGCCGATAGCACAGTCAACGAGCGGATTAAGCAGCCCGCATATCCAACGTGCGAAATCGGCGACGTGGTGTGGACGTATATGGGACCGCCGGAGCAGATGCCACCCAAGCCCTATTTCGGGTGGACGCAGCCACAGGCGACACATCGGAGCGTCAGCAGGAACTGGCAGGAATGCAACTATTTGCAAGCTGTCGAAGGCGGGGTCGACAGCGCCCACGTCGGCTGGCTGCATCGCGTTCTTCACCCCGAAGGTGGCGGCGCCGGTTTCAGTGGCATCTGGACCGGAAATGTGGTCGCGGACGAAGTTGACCCGACTGACTACGGCCACGTCTATGCCTGCATCCGCGCCGTACCCGACAATCGCAAATGGGCCCGGGCTTATCACTTCGTCATGCCGTTTCACGTCATGTTTCCGCTGGAACTCGGTTATGGCGGCACCGGTCTCGATAGCTACACGCCGATGATGGGTGGGACGATGTGGGTACCGATGGATGATGAAAACAGCATGATGTACCTGTGGACTGTCCGCCTCGGCGAGGAACCGTTGACCGCGACCGAGCGTGAATGGCTCGATCGGATCCGCGGTCTTGGCCCCGGCACGTTGACCGATGACTTCCGCAAGATCCGCAATAGGCAAATCAACTGGGGCATTGATCGCGCACTGCAGAGGAGCACAAACTTTAGCGGCATCGACGGCATCCTGGCGCAGGATCACGCGGTCCAAGAGGGTATGGGTCCGATCGTGGACCGCAGCAAAGAGCACCTCGGCAAGACCGACAACGCCGTCGTCCGCACCCGCCGCATTCTGCTCGACGCACTCAATAGCCTCGACGAAGGACGCGAGCCGCCGGGCCTAACGACCAGCTACTACGGCCTGTTCGGAAGTGAACGGATTCTGCCCAGCGACGCGGATTGGCGAGTACATTTGCTACACCGGGCGAATGAGGTAGCCGAGTAGGCCCGCCAGCGTCCAATCAAGGAGAAATAACGTGGCTGAGAATTTGGCGGAAACCGTCGAGAAATATTTCCGGGCAAATCGCACGCACGACTTGAAACTGATGCGTTCGATCTTGGCCGATGACGTCGAAATCACCAGCCAGGCGGGTACCGTTAAAGGCGCCGATGCCTGTGTCGAGTTAGTCGATAAGTTTCTTACCCAGACCGGCGGCATCGATCCCCAGCCGGGTCCGTTGCTGATCGACGGCGACACCGTTGCGGTTCAGATCCAAGCCCACCTGGCGCAACTGAAGGAGATCCGCAATCTTGGCGATTTCTTCACCATCAAGAACGGCAAGATCACACACCTTTTCATCTATCAAGCCAACACCACCAAGATGGCGTAGCGTCAATTATTCACACCAGATACAGCGCTTGTTCGGCGGTTACCGACGCCCAGTCGACTTTGGCGCCGTCACGATCGTGATAGAAGTGCAGCAAATTTCCGTCGAGGTCGTGGATGCCGAGGCTACGCCGGGTTGGATGGTCGATGTCGACGATCAGATCAATGCCGGCGTCCCGCGCGCGCGCTTTTGAGGCGTCGAGCTCGGCTTCGTCGGGCATGCACATACTGACGTGATGAAACCCCGGCGTCAGTCCGCCCTTATCGCGAAACAGGCCCAGCGTCCGCTCGCCGAGCGTGCCGGCTAGTACGGCCCAATCGGACTCAGGCCCGCCGGCCAGCGGCTGCAATCCCACCACCTCGGTGTAGAAGAAATACATCGCGTCCCAATCGCGGGTTACGAAGGTGCCGGCAGTGGTCTTCAGTGGATGGAACACCGCATCATCGACCCGGGTAAATTCGGGTTCCTCGACCACGTTGCGCTCGGTATCGGGCCATGGCGTCCACGGCCGCCAATCGGGGTTCTGCCAGTAGAACGTCCCGTGCTTGAGCCGCCACCACTCCTTGAGCGTATCGACATAAACCTCGATCTGATTGCCGTCAGGATCGTACATATAGGTTGAGTGGGTGTTGCCGTGATCCTCGATCACCGTGAAGTTAACGTCGTGCTCCACGGCGCGGTCGTACCACAGGCACAACGACACATCGTGTTCCATTTCGAAGGCGACGTGGAACAGACCGATGTGGTCGGCGTCCTTCTCCGGCCAGTAGCGCGTCGAGAATTCCATCACGGCAACGTCGTGGTGAGTGTTGCCGTTGCAGATAAATCCAGCCTTCAACGGCGGCCGCCGATAAGCCTCATTGAGGCCGACCACGTTGGTGTAAAAATCCATCGACTTGTTCCAGTCGGCCACGAAGTAGTTTGAATGGGTCAGCCGCCGCGGCGCGATCAGCGACTTGGGCATGATCGGCTTAACCTGTTGGTCGACTTCCTGAATGGCCATGCAGGCCTCCGTTGCGATAAGGGTTGTCACGACTCTAACGCGATCCGCATCGAGCGACGAGGTCAAACGAAAACGGCCCGGAATCACGCCCGGGCCGCTTCGTTCTAAGTATCTAAATCAATGCTTTACGAGTGCAACGCATTCGATTTCAATATCGAATTCCCAGGGCCATGAGCCCACCGAGCAGAACGTCCGCGCTGGCGGATCCTTGGGAAAAAACTTCGCGTACACCTCGTTGATGGCGTTGAAGTAGCCGACATTGGTGCAGAAAATCGTGCACTTCAGGACCGTCTCCATCGTTCCTCCGGCTGATTCAACCGCAATCTTGACATTGTTAAGTACGCACTCGGTCTGCGCCCTGATATCGGAGATCAGGATGCCGCCGGTTTTCGGATCGAATGGCGGCAAGCCCGATACATAGATCAGGTCTCCGGCGCGGACGACGCCCGAGAGCGGTACGCCGGCTTCGTCGAGTGCTTTGGTGATGTGGTTGTCGCCGCGGATAATCTCTTTTTCCATCATTTCCTCCTGGGTTTATCGAGACGAAGAAAGCCGCCGATCGCGCGAGTCTGGTACGGCGGGTTGGGCCGCATTCATGAGATCACGACGCGGGTGTGATCCGCATGTTCAGATACATATCCACCTCACCGATCATTTGCGGCGGGATTACGATGGCGTTGCCCGGCCGCTCAACGATGCACGGGCCGCGAACACGGTGACCGAATTCCAGACGGCCGCCATCATAGATCGGCGTGGTGACGGCCCCATCGTGCCCCGCAAAATACGCCGTGCGCTCACTGATTTTTG
>CAUZWH010000244.1:0-5100 GCA_963583675.1 Alphaproteobacteria bacterium | reverse complement strand
AGCCATCGGTTTCCGTGCTCATGCCCTCGGGCAGCTTTTCCATGATGAACATAGCGCCGCCAAACACGTCACCGTCCGACGTCACGGTAAAGCTGTCTTTCACCAGGATCGCGCCGACCGGCATTTGCTCACCCTGCCTCAGGCGGCCGTAGTTTGCCGCCACGCCGTTGCCGTAGTTGTTTACATAGCGGTTGCCATGGGTCGCCGAGCGGTAGGGCGAAGCGTTGTAGCGATGCCACTTGCGGAAATCCCGGGCAATCAAATCGCCAGTCGCGGCGTAACCCCGCGCCATGCGCGGCCCAACGCGTTGGTAAATCTTTTCGGCATCTTCTTTGGAAAGCTTTGCCGGGCGCTCGATCTTGAGGTGCCCTTTGCCCTCGAGAAGAAAGTCGTCGTCTTTGTTTTCTGATTGCGCCAGACCGACGTCGCCGATCATGACGAGCACCACTCCGATCGCTGCCGCGGCCACCCAAAACCTACTCACAAGCCCGCGAAATCCGCGCTCCATACATGCCTCCAGATACATGGGGGCGCCGGACACAAATCGCGCCCAACCCCTGTAGGAGATAATGGGAAGCAAATTGGCAGCGCGGTAGAGCTAATGTCCGGCTGTCAAGCTCTTGTGTGCCGGCGTGAACGGCGGTGAGGGCCGATTGCGGGTCGCCGCTTAGCTCTTAGACGCTGTTGTCGCATCGCTCTGGCGGGCTTTGAGAATGTCCAGGGCGACATCGACGATCATGTCTTCCTGACCACCGACCATGCGCCGCTTACCGAGTTCGACGAGAATCTCGCGGGTATCGACCCCATACATTTGCGATGCCTTCTCGGCGTGGCGTAGAAAACTCGAATACACGCCCGCGTACCCCAACGAGAGCGTTTCTCGATCAACCCTAACCGGCCGATCCTGGAGCGGACGAACGAGGTCGTCAGCCGCGTCCATCAGCTTGTAGACGTCACAGCCGTGTTCGAATCCCATTTGATCGGCTACGGCGATGAAGACTTCGAGTGGCGCATTGCCCGCGCCCGCGCCCATACCAGCCAAGGATGCATCGACACGTTTGGCGCCGTGTTGAACCGCAACTACCGCGTTGGCGACGCCGAGACTGAGGTTATGGTGGGCATGCATTCCTCGCTCAGTCGCCGGGTCGAGGACATCGTTGAACGCCTCGAAACGTTCGACGACGCCGTCCATAGTCAATGCCCCCGCCGAATCGGTCACGTAGACGCAGTGCGCGCCATAGCTCTCCATCAACTTAGCCTGCGCCGCCAATTCCTTCGGCGGATTCATATGCGCCATCATCAGGAATCCTGCGACATCCATGCCGAGCTCGCGGGCAAAGCCGATGTGCTGCTTGGCGATATCGGCTTCGGTGCAATGGGTCGCGACACGAACCGATCTAACGCCGAGGTCATAGGCCCGTTTGAGATCATCGATCGTCGCAATGCCGGGTAATAGCAATGTCGCCAACCGCGCATGCTTAAGCTTTTCAGCAACCGCGCCAATCCATTCCCAATCCGAATGGACCCCGAAACCATAATTGAAACTGGATCCCGATAACCCGTCGCCATGGCTGACTTCAATCGCATCGACCCCAGCCTCATCGAGGGCGGTGGCAATGGCGACCACGGCATCGAGGCCGTATTGATGGCGGATCGCGTGCATGCCATCGCGGATGGTCACATCCTGAATGTAGAGTCTTCCTTGCGGCAGGTCGGTCATGCTGCGAGCTCCTGGCCGCGCAGCTCGATCAAACGCTCAGCGGTCGCCATCGCTGCCGACGTCATGATGTCAAGATTCCCTGCATAGGCCGGCAAGTAATGCGCCGCCCCTTCGACTTCCAAGTAGACCGACGACTTGAGCCCCGACACGTCACCGAGCCCGGGAACGTGTAGCGGGTTGTTGTTACCGAACCGCTCGAACTGAACTTCCTGCTTTAGGCGGTAGCCGGGAACATATTTCTGCACCTCGGCGACCATCTTCGTCACAGATTCTACAATCGCCGATTCATCGGCGTCCTCGGACAGGCAGAATATGGTATCGCGCATCATGAGGGGTGGCTCAGCCGGATTGAGAACGATTATTGCCTTCCCCTTATCAGCGCCACCGACGCTTTCGATCCCCTGCGCGGTGGTTTTGGTAAATTCATCGATGTTCGCACGGGTCCCGGGCCCGGCTGATTTCGATGATATCGACGCCACGATCTCGGCGTAGTGAACCTTGGCAACTTCAGCGACCGCCGCCACGATTGGGATCGTTGCCTGCCCACCACACGACACCATGTTGACATTCGGCGCATTAAGATTGTCGTCGAGGTTGACCACCGGCACCGTGAACGGACCAATCGCGGCCGGTGTTAGATCGATGATCTGTTTGCCGTGCGCGCGCAGTATTTCATCGTGGTGTTTGTGCGCGCCAGCAGAGGTCGCATCAAACACAATCTTGATCTCATCGAATTCAGGCATTTTGACGAGACCGTCGATGCCGTCATGGGTTATCGCGATACCCAGCGCCTGCGCCCGCGCCAGACCATCCGAATCGGGCACGATGCCGACCAACGCCGCCATCTCAAGTGTTTGAGACAACTCGATGATCTTAATCATCAGATCGGTGCCGATATTGCCCGACCCGATAATCGCTACTTTTATCTTTTCCATCATGGATAGCCTCCGTCCCGGGGCGCCGGGGCGGCGGCATATTGGCCGATGACCTATTTGCAGGCAAGCTGCGCCCGCATCGCTATGCTTAGCGATAATGCAAAAAGCACCCGGAAAGCGGATGAGAATGTTGACCCTTATTGTTGTCGTCACCGTCGGCGTCGTCGCAGTCGTGGTTTTCCTTAATCCGTGGCTGACGCACGCCACCGAAAAATCGATGCCGCCACTGGGCGATTTCGCCGAAATCGACGGCACACGTGTGCACTATGTCGATCGCGGCGCGGGCGTTCCGATCGTTTTGATCCACGGTGCCAATGGGGCGTTGCAAGACTTTACCAACACTGTGTTCGATACGCTGGCGGCAAACTATCGGGTTATCGCGATCGACCGCCCCGGTCATGGCTACAGCGAACGTCCAAACGGATCGGTTACGCTTGAGCGTCAGGCCACAATGTTGCATGAACTTCTCAACAGGCTAGGGATCGAGCGTCCCGTCATCGTGGGCTTCTCATTTGGCGCGACGATGGCATTGGCCTACGCGCTCGATTATCCCAAAGAAACCGGTTCAGTAGTTACGCTGGGTGGTGCCGCCTATGAATGGCCAGGCGCGATTGACTGGAAATGGAACCTTCCAACGTGGCCGCTCGTCGGCGGCTTGCTGGCCGACAATTTGCCCCAGATAGCCGGCCGGATTATCCGTTCGGCAGCGGTGCGCGGCGCGTTCAGCCCCGACCCGGTCGCCGCCGAATATGAGAATGCGCCCTACGGGTTGATGCTGCGTCCGGTTAGTTTTCGCGCTAACGCGGCCGACATTCGCAACCTGAAGTCATTGCTACGGGCGCAGAGCCCCCGCTACCCATCCCTTTCGGTTCCGTTGGTCATCATCGCCGGCGACGGCGACAGCGTGGTCAGCAACCGGATCCATTCGATGCGACTTCATGCCGACGTTCCCGGGTCTGAATTGACCTTATTACGCGGCGCCGGTCATCTGCTCCCCTACAGCCGGCGCGACGATGTCCTTTCAGCAATTGAGCGTGGCGTCGAACGACGAGGTGCGCAATGAGCGAAGATCATCCGGTCGCCAGTCACTACACGCGTGGCGACCTTGCTCGCAAAATTCTCGAGGCACTAGAGGCCGAAGGGAAAGATACGGCAAAGCTGACCATCGACGATCTGGCGCCCTACGATGAGTTCCATATTCGTGGACGTGAGGCGACGATCGAACTGGCACAATGGGCCGCGCTATCGTCCGATGATCGGGTTCTCGATGTCGGCAGCGGCATCGGTGGACCGTCGAGATATTTGGCCGCGACGTTTGGCTGCAAGATCATCGGCATCGACTTGACGGACGAATATTGTGATGTCGCCAACGGCTTTGCCGAGCGGGTCGGGCTCGCCGACGCAGTGAGTTACCGGCAGGCCGACGCCTTGGCGTTGCCCTTCGATGATGGATCCTTTGACGTGGCCTGGAGTCAGCACGCGGCGATGAACATCGACGATAAGAGCGTGCTCTATCAAGAAATGTATCGTGTGCTTAAGCCGGGCGGAAAGCTCGCGATCTATGATGTCTGTCGCGGGCCGGGCGAGGACGTCATCTATCCGGTGCCGTGGGCCGGGGAACCCGCGATCAGCTATCTTATTTCATCACTAGAGCTCCGCGACCACCTCGAAGGGGCGGGGTTTCAGATCAACTATTTCCACGATGCCACGCGCGAAACCGTCGCCCCCAGAAGTGACAGCGAAGATGAGGAGCCACCCCCGCCGCCGGGCGTCCGCCTGGCGATGGGCGAGGATTGGAAAGCGAAGGTCGCAAACCTCCGACAAAATCTCAAAGAACGCCGCGTGACAGTGGTCAGGGTCGTCGCCAAGCGGTCCTGAGGTGAGCCTACTGGACCGTGCTAGTGGCTCGTCACCAGCGGTGCGAATCGCACCGGGAAGATATTGCGCGCCTCGCACACATTGTTCTCGCCCTTGTCGACAACGACCAGTTCCTGGGCGGTTTCCGGACCCACGGGGATAACCATTCGGCCGCCGACCTCAAGCTGCTGCAGTAGAAAATCAGGAACAGACGTCGGCGCTGCCGCGACCAGCATTTTGTCGAACGGCGCGTGCTCGTCCCACCCTGCACTGCCATCGCCGATGCGCACATGGACGTTGCTATAGCCGAGTTCGCGTAGCTTTTCGCCAGCCAGTTCGCCGAGCTCCGCGACGATTCCAACCGTGGAAACAACCGCGGCGAGTTCGGCCAGGACAGTCGAGTGATAGCCAAGACCAGTGCCAACCTCGAGGATGGAATCGGTCGGTTGAATATCCAACAGGTCGGTCATGACCGCGGCCATGAAAGGTTGGAAAATTATTTTCCCATTGCCGATGGGGAGCGGTGTATCGAAGTAGGCGTAATTGCGTACTTCCGCCGGTACGAATTCATGGCGCGGAACCTTGCGC